>JAFRNO010000633.1 GCA_017430155.1 Kiritimatiellia bacterium
TGCCTTTCTGGGCGCCGACCAGCTGGGAGGCTACACCTACCGCTTCACCCGGCCCGAGCTGTTCTACAAGCTCTGCATGGGCATCTGCAACGTGTTCTATTACGGCGTGTTTCTCGCGGCCCTCGCGGGGCTTTGGCGCCTGCTCGTGCGGATGCGCGTGCAGCCAGCCGGTACAGGTGGCCGTGCAGCTCTACTCGATCCACAAGTACATCAAGGGCAAGGACGGCCTTGCGAAGGCGCTCCAGGAAGTGGCCAAGATCGGCTACAAGGGCGTGGAGTTCGCCGGCTACTACGGCGCCAGCGCGGACGAGATCAAGAAGATGCTCGCCGACGCGGGCCTCGTCGCGTGCGGCACGCACGTCGGCCGCGCCGAGTTCGGCCCCGACAAGATCAAGGCGACCTGCGAGTTCAACCTCGCCTACGGCAACTCGTTCATCTGCTGCCCCGGCGGCGGAAACTTCCCCGGCAAGGGCGAGAACCTCGACGACTTCATGAAGATGCTCGTCGACTACTACAACACGGCCGCCGAAACGGCCGCCACGTACGGCTGCAAGATCGGCCTGCACAACCACAAGGGCGAGTTCGAGCGGAAGCTCTCCAACGGGCAGACCTACTGGGACTATTTCTTCTCGCAGACGGCCGACAACGTGTGCATGGAGCAGGACGTGGGCTGGACGACGGCCGCCGGCCGCGACCCGTGCATCCAGTACGCGAAGTTCCCGCACCGCTCCCCCACGCTCCACGCGAAGGAGAACGGCATGGGCTCGAAGAAGTTCGACGCAATCCTCGGCCAGCCAGGCGACGGCGCCGTGGGCGTGGCGTGGGACCGCCTCTTCCCCGTGACCGACGCCGACGGCGTGAAGTGGTACGTGGTGGAGTGCGAGCGCCACTTCGACTCGCTCATGCCGATCACGGAGTCCTTCAAGTTCCTCCAGTCGAAGGGACGCTGCTGAATAACGAATAGGTGATAGTGAATAGTGGATAGGTAGTGGATAGAAGTTTAGAAAGGAAAAGAATCATGCTCAACCTCAACAGAAGAAACTTCCTCTTCGGCAGCGCGGCCGTGGCCGCGCTCGCCGGCCAGGCGAAGGTCGACCTCGGCCTCCGCGAGCTCAAGCCCGGCGAAAAGCGCACCGTGGGCCTCATCGGCTGGGGCATCCAGATGCGCGGCGCGCTCTGCGACCAGTTCCTCGCGCAGAAGGACAAGGTGTGCATCGTCGCCGTCTGCGACGTCAACAAGCTCCGCCGCGAGGCGGGCGCGAAGAAGGTCAACGACGCCTACGCGAAGGCCGGTCTGCCCGCGACCTGCAAGGCCGTGGCCGACTTCCGCGACGTGGTGTACGCCCCGGACATCGACATGGTCTGCATCGCGACGCCCGACCACTGGCACGCCTACATGGCCGTGGAGGCCATGAAGCACGGCAAGGACGTCTACTGCGAGAAGCCCCTCACCTACAACGTGGACGAGGCCCGCAAGGTCATCGCCGCGCAGGAGAAGTACGGCCGCGTGTTCCAGACGGGCTCCATGCAGCGCGCCTGGCCGGAGTTCCGCACCGCCGTGATGATCGTGCGCAACGGCTACATCGGCGAGCTGACGGACGTGGAGGCCAACTACGGCCGCGGCGGCCAGAAGCTCGGCGGTCCGTCCCACCCCGTGCGCTTCTTTGACGTGCCCGAGAACGCGGCGAAGGAGAACGCGCCCGCGCCACACATCGACTGGGACATGTGGCTCGGCCCGGCGAAGTGGCGTCCGTACTCGGACCAGCTCGCGCCGCGCGGCACGAACGAGTCCTACCCGATGTTCTGGCGCTTCGACGACGAGTTCGGCACCGGCTACAACGGCGACTGGGGCGCGCACCACCTCGACATCGCCCAGTGGGGCCTCGACATGGACAAGGGCGGCCCGTACAAGATCATCCGCTCGGACGAGCCGTATTCGACGAGCCTCTTCCACGGCGGCCGCCGCCAATTCGGCATGCGCATGCTCTTCAAGAACAAGCTCGGACACGACGTGGAGCTCTACCACGGCCCGTTCGGCACGTGGGGCACGGTGTTCTACGGCACCGAGGGCATCGTGGCCGTGAACCGCGGCAAGATCGCCGTGTGGAAGGGCAAGGGCATCAAGCCGAACGCCGAGATCCGCAAGCAGATCGCCGACATGAAGTTCACGGGCATGGAGCTCGTGGCCGCCTCCGTCGGCAAGGACTACGGCACCGACGCGGTCTCGAAGAAGGACAACCGCCTCGACGCCGCCCTCAAGAAGCTCAACGAGTACTTCAAGCTCGATTCCGCGCCCGTGCAGGTGTACAAGACCACCTCCAAGAGCCAGGTCGAGAACTTCGTGCAGCACATCGAGGACCGCCAGCCCACCGCCTCGCCCGCCGAGACGGGCGGCCGCAGCGCCATCCTCTGCCAGCTCTGCAACATGAGCTACGTGTATGACACGGGCTTCGACTGGGACCCGATCGCGAACGACTTCGCGAACGGCACGGGCAAGGGCATCTCACTCAAGCGCGACTTCTGCCGCAACGGCTGGGAAGTCGTACTCTGATGCGCGCGATGTCCTATCTGGACGCGCCGAAAGGCCGGCGGTACATCCGTACCGTCGGCCTTGTCTGCCTTGTGTGGGCGGCGGCGCAGTGCGGTGCCGAGACGGTCTGGCCGGGCTGCGCCGTGAAACTCGTTCCGGGGCGCTGTGCGAAGGTCGAGACGCGCGGCGACGTGGCGTACGTGACCGCCGTGGGGCCCGGACGCGCGAACGTGTGGCCGGCGGCCTACTTCACGTTCCCCGAACAGCGCAACCTCTCCGGCGTCGAGGCCGTGAAGGTGACGATCACGAACTGCAGCGACGAGGTCCTGCGCGTCGGCGTGAAGATCAAGGCCGTGACTGAGCAGGGACAGACACCCGACGGGGGCACGTCCGTCCAGGCGGGCAAGGAGCGCACGTACCGCCTGCCGCTCTACCTCAGCAACTGGGTGTTCGACGCGCCGCACGGCCTCGTGGGACTCAAGCGCAATCCGTCCGTCGGGGCGGCCTCGTCGTTCGCCCTGGAGAAAACGCGCAGCATCGCCGTGTACTTCCCGGCGGGCACGGAGAACAGGACCTTCGGCGTCTCGCGCGTCGAGCTGGTGGAGAACGGCGGGCCGGCGCCGGCGGCGCAGAAGGTGCTGCACGCGGCCACGTTCTCGCCGTGGGTAGACGCCTTCGGACAGGCAAACTACGTGGATTGGCCAGACAAGGTGCATTCCGTCGAGGAACTGCGTGCGAAGGGCGAGGCGGAGGAGAAGGAACTGGCGGCGCGTCCGCAGGCCATCCCCGACGCCGACCGCTTCGGCGGCTGGGCGAAGGGCCCGCAGCTGAAGGCGACGGGACATTTCCGCACCGAGAAGGTGGACGGCACGTGGTGGCTCGTGGACCCCGACGGGCATCTCTTCTTCTCGCAGGGCGTGGACCACGTGGGCAACGGCTCGTCCACGCCGATTCGCGGACGCGAGCACTACTTCGAGAAGCTGCCGCCGGAGACGGGGCCGACCAAGGCTTTCTGGGGGATGATGAAATGGAAGGCCCTGCGCTACTTCTATTCCGATCCCGCGAACATTCCGTCGAAGACGTTCGATTTCGGAAGCTACAACCTCTATTTGAAATACGGCGACGACTGGCGGGCGAAGAACCGCGCGACGATCCACCGCCGGATGCGGTCGTGGGGACTCAACACGATTGCGGCGTCCGCGCCGCACGTCGCCACTGCGGGCGAGTCGCGTATGCCGTACACCGTGTGGATGCCCGCGCGTTCGCGTCCGATCGCGACCGTGAAGGCGCACTGGGGCGCGCTCCTCGACCCGTTCGCGCCCGAGTTCGCCGAGAACGCGCGGAAGAACGCCGGGAATCTGAAGCAGCATGCCGACGATCCGTGGTGCATCGGCTTCTTCTCGGGCAACGAGCAGTCGTGGGACGCCTCCGAGACGGGCCTCGCTCGGAAGATCCTCGACGCGCCCGACGGCCAGCCCGCGAAGGTCGAGTTCCTGCGGCGCCTCGCCGAGAAGGGGATCGACCCCAAGCA
>JAFRNO010000634.1 GCA_017430155.1 Kiritimatiellia bacterium
CCGTCCGGATTCTTCACCACCACGGGCCCGCAATGGAAGAGCGCGCCGTCGCGGAAGTCGCACGGGAGCTTCCCGCCGTCGGCGAAGAACTTGTGGAAGCGGTCGCGTCCCGTGCGGATCAGCCCGTTCACGCTCACGGAGTCGCCCGCCTTGAGCGCGCGCACCGCCGTTTCCGAGAAAGGATAGGTCAGCGTAATCATCTCAAGCCTTTCACCACTTGATTTCACGGCGGCGGGCGGCCCAGCAGAGGTAGGCGACGGTCACGAAGAAGCTCGCGGGCACGCGCGGGCGCGCCCCGATTTTCACGGCGAGAAGGGTGGTCTTGCCGCCGAGGCCCATCGGACCGATGCCGAGGGAGTTGGCTTCGCGGAGAATGCGGCGCTCCAGCCGGGCGAGGGCCGGGTCGGGATTCGTGTCCGCGAGGTTGCGCAGCAGCTGGTGCTTCGCCTCCTCGTAGCCGGCCGCGCGGTCGCCGCCGATGCAGACGCCGAGGATGCCGGGCGCGCAGCCGTAGCCCTGCGCGTGCTGGACAGCCGCGAGCACGGCGCGCCGCACGCCCTCCAAGTCGCGTCCCGCGCCGAGGGTGGCGTCGGGCAGCGAGAACTGCATGGACATGTTCTCGCTCCCGCCACCCTTCATGATGAGGCGCACCTTGGAATCTGAATCGAGCGTGTAGTGGATCACGGGGGCGCCGGGGCAGACGTTCGTATCGATCGACTTCCCCGTGACGGCGTCGTTCGTGTTGCGGCGGAGCCAGCCCTTTTCGGTGGCGGCGGCGACGGCGGCGGCGATGCGCGCGGGCGTGACGGTGCGGCGGAGGTTCTCCGAGACGAAGAACGTGAGCGTGCCCGTGTCCTGGCACACGGGCGTGCCGGCGGCGCGGGCGAGCGCGACGTTCTGGAGGAGCGTCTCGAGTACGAGGCGCGCGGAAGAGCCCTTCGCCTCGCGGCGCAGGGCTTTCCGCAGGGCCTGTTCCGCGTCGTCGGGCAGCGAGCTCGACGTCTCGTGGATCAGCTCCGCGATCCGGTTAACGGTTTTCGTCATTTGCCGAGTTCCGCGGAGCGGTCGGAGGCGGCCTTGAGCGTGGCGGCCACGACGGACGCGAAGTCGCTCGCGCGCATCACGTCCATGCCCGCCGCCGTCGTGCCGCCGGGCGTCGCGACGCCGGAGATGAAGGACTCAAGGTCGGCGCCGGACTGGCGCAGGTAGGCGGCCGTGCCGAGCATCGTCTGCTCCGCGAGGAGGCGCGCGGCGTCCGCTGGAAGACCCAGCTTCACGCCGCCCGCGGCCATGGCCTGCTCCATGAACGCGAAGAAGGCGGGGCCGCTGCCGGAGAGGGCCGTGACGGCGTCGAAGCACTTCTCGGGCAGCACGACGGTGCGTCCCGCGCCGTTGAGTATCTTCGCGACGCGCTTGACGTCCGCGGGGGTGGCGTTCTTCGCCGGGCAGATCGCGCACATGCCCTCGCGCGCGCGGAGCGCGAGGTTCGGCATCACGCGCACGAGGCGCACGCCCGGGCCGAGCAGCTTGCGGAGCGTGGCGAGCGACTTCCCTGCGGCGATGGAGATCACGAGCGTCTTTGCCGTGAGGAACGGCTTCACGTCCGCCGCGAGGGCGGCGAGGTCCTGCGGACGCACGGCGAGGAAGATGACGCGCGCGGCGCGCGCGACCTCCCGGGCGTCCGGCGTGGTGCGCACATGGCAGCGCTTCGCGAGCTCCTTCGCGCGCGCGGGGAGCTTCTCCGCCATCAGGACGGTCTGCGGGTCGAAACCCGTCTGGCACGCGGCGGCCGCGAGGATGCCCTCGGCCATTTTGCCGGCGCCGAAAAATCCAAGTGTTGTTTTCATGGCGCGTAGTATATCATATTTGCGGCGTGCGTTGCGCAGATGGGACGGAAATATGGTAGAATATAGACGATGTTTTCAGGCAAGTTCAGAATCTGCAGCGTGTTCGGGATACCCGTGTATCTCGATTTGTCGCTTATCATCCTGCTCGTGATGTTCGTGTCGGGCTCTCGGTTCTTCATGGGCCTTGCATGCGCGCTCGCGCTTGCGGTGTCGATTACGCTGCACGAGCTCGGGCATGCGCTCACGGCGCGCGCGTTCGGCTACCAGACGCGCGACATCACGCTTTCGCTCCTCGGCGGGTGCGCGTCCCTGGTGGGCATGCCCCACAAGGCGTGGCAGGAGTTCCTGACGGCGATAGCCGGTCCCGCCGTCAGTTTCGCGCTCTCCTTCGCTGGAATCGCGGGTCTGTGGGCATTTTCGGCGGAGGGCGGTTTCGCCGCCGCCCTGCAAGAGGTGCTCTCCGAAGTGCTTGGCACGTTCGGAATCGCCGTGGAATGGGGGTCCGGGCTGTATGTCAGCGTGAAGATGAAGCAGATCGCCGGAATGCTGGGCTATTTCGCCATCATGAACATGATGCTGGGATTCTTCAACCTGCTGCCGGGTTTCCCGATGGACGGCGGCCGCATCTTCAGGAGCGCCCTGCGGATCTTCACGACGCGCGTGAAGGCGACGTACGCGGCGATGGTCGTGGGACGCGTCTTCGCCGTCCTGCTCGCGCTGTGGGGCGTGCATGCGATCTTCCAGGGGGCTTGGGGATGGATCAAGCTCCTCATCGCCTGGATGATCTGGCGGGAGGGCTGGCGGGAGTACATGATGGCCGTCCAGGAGGACCGCTGGGGAAGTCCGTGGGAATTCTCCGCGCGCGTGTCGCCGCCCCCGTATTCAAACGCCAGGGAAGAAGAAGTGGAAGTGAGAAGAAGATAGAAAGGATTGTCATGGACATCGTTGAAACGCTGAAGAAGGCCGGGGTGGTCCCGGTGATCGTGATCGAGGATGAGGCGAAGGCCGTGCCGCTCGCCCGCGCGCTCGTGAAGGGCGGGCTGCCCGTCCTGGAGGTGACGTTCCGCACGCAGGCCGCGGCGGGCGCGCTCGCGCGCATCAAGGCCGAGGTGCCGGAGGCCGTGGTGGGCGCGGGCACGCTCCTCACGCCGGAGCAGGTGCGCGCCGCCGTGGCGGCGGGCGCCGCGTTCGGCGTGGCGCCGGGCTTCGATCCCGTCGTGATGGCGGCCGCGAAGGAGGCCGGTCTCCCGATGGTGCCGGGCATCGCGACCGCGAGCGAGCTCTCGCAGGCGCTCACGGCAGGTGCGCCGATGGTCAAGTTCTTCCCGGCCGAGGCGGCCGGGGGCGTGAAGATGATCAAGAACCTCCTGGGGGCCTTCCGCTCCACTGGCGTGAAGTTCATGCCCACGGGCGGCATCAACCTCTCCAACCTCAAGGACTATCTCGCCGTCCCCGAGATCGTCGCCTGCGGCGGCACGTGGATCGTGCCCAAGGACGCGCTCGCGTCAAACGACTGGGACGCCATCGAAAAACTAGCGGCGGACGCCGCCGCGCTCGTGAAAGGACGCTGAAACATGAAATACACGAACGAAGACATCAAGCTCGCCGCTAACACGATCCGCTGTCTCGCGGCGGACGAAGTGGAGCAGGCGAAGAGCGGCCACCCCGGCGTGGCGCTTGGCATCGCGGACCTCGTCGCCTCGCTCTGGCTGAAGTTCCTCAAGTACGACCCCACGGACCCGAAGTGGCCCGACCGTGACCGGCTCGTGTTCTCCGGCGGGCACGGCTCGTCCCTCGTCTACGCCCTCCTCCACCTCGCGGGTGTGGGCGGCCTCACGCTCGACGAGCTCAAGACGTTCCGCCAGCTCGGTTCCCGTTGCGCCGGCCATCCCGAACGCGGCCTCACGCCCGGCGTGGAGGTCACGACGGGCCCGCTCGGCCAGGGCATCGCGATGGGCGTGGGCCTCGCGCTCGCCGAGCGCATGCAGGCCGCGCGCGACGGCGAACAGGACGGCGCGTCCGTCAACGACCACCGCACGTGGGTGTTCTGCGGCGACGGCGACCTCGAGGAGGGCATCTCCCACGAGGCGTGCTCGCTCGCGGGCAAGCTGAAGCTCGACAAGCTCGTGCTCGTCTACGACTCCAACAACATCACGATCGAGGGCACGGCCGACCTCGCGCTCGCCGACGACGCCCAGAAGCGCTTTGAGAGCTACGGCTGGAAGGTGTTCTCCTGCGACGGACACGACTACGACGCCATCGACCGCACGTACCGCAAGGCGCTGAAGGTCACGGGACAGCCCACGCTCATCATCGCGAAGACGCACATCGGCTTCGGGGCCCCCACGAAGCACGACACGAGCGCGGTGCACGGCGCGCCGCTCGGCGCGGAGGAGCTCGCCGGACTCAAGACGGCGCTTGGCTTCGACCCGGCGAAGACGTTCGAGGTGCCCGGCGCCGTGCTCGACACGTTCGAGGACCGCGGCGCGGCCTGCCACCGCATGAACCTGCGCTGGAAGAAGCTCTTCAAGGCCTGGCAGGCGGCGAACCCCGAAAAGGCGGCGGCCCGCGAGGCGGCCGCGCGCGGCACGATCCCGCCGGACCTCGCCGCGAAGCTCCCCGTGTTCGACCCCGCGAAGCCCGTCGCCACGCGCGCGGCATGCGGCACGGTGATGAACGCGCTTGCGCCCGAGGTGCCGTTCCTCGTGGGCGGCAGCGCGGACCTCGAGCCGTCCAACAAGACCGCCCTCAAGGCGTACGGCTGGATCGCGCCCGGCGACTTCTCGGGACGCAACTTCCACTTCGGCATCCGCGAGCTCGGCATGAGCGCGATCGTGAACGGCATCACGGCGCACTGCGGCTTCCGCGCGTTCGGCGCCACGTTCGCCGTGTTCAGCGACTACTGCAAGCCCGCGATGCGTCTCGCCGCGCTGATGAACCTGCCGTCCATCTGGGTGTTCTCGCACGACTCGTTCTACGTCGGGGAGGACGGCCCCACGCACGAGCCCGTGGAGCAGATCGCCTCCCTGCGCGCCACGCCGAACCTGCTTACGTTCCGTCCCGCCGACCCGAACGAGACCGGCGCGTGCTGGGTGGAGATGCTCAAGCGCAAGGACGGCCCGAGCTGCATCCTCACGACGCGCCAGAACGTGCCCGTGCTGGAGGGCGTCACGCAGGAGAAGGTGTCGAAGGGCGCCTACGTGATCTACGAGTCGGGTCCGTTCCCCGAGATCATGTTCATCGCCACGGGCAGCGAGGTGTCGATCTGCATCGAGGCCGCGAAGCGCCTCGCCGAGGCGGAACACGCCGTGCGCGTCGTCTCCATGCCCTGCCGCAAGCTGTTCGAGCAGCAGCCGCTCGAATACCGCGAGAGCGTGATCCCCGGCACGTGCCCGAAGCGCGTGATCGTCGAGGCGGGCGTGCGCCTGGGATGGGACCGCTACGTGACGAACTACGGCAGCGTCCGCTTCATCACGCTCGACACCTTCGGCGCGTCCGGTCCGTACAAGGTGCTGGCCGAGCACTTCGGCTTCACCGCCGAGAACGTCCTCGCGAAGGCGCGCGAGCTCCTGTGAGGTTCGTCGTCACAGCCGGCCCCACGCGCGAGTTCATCGACCCCGTGCGTTTCCTCTCGAATCCGTCCACGGGACGGATGGGCTTCGCCGTGGCGCGCGCCGCGCGCGCGGCGGGCCACGAGGTGACGCTCATCGCGGGGCCCGTCGCCCTCAAGACGCCTCCTGGCGTTACGCGCATCGACGTCGTCTCCGCCCGCGACATGCTCGACGCGGTCCGCACCGTAATCGCACGCGCCGACGTGCTGGTGATGACCGCCGCCGTGGCCGACTGGCGCCCCGCGCGCCGCGCCTCCCGCAAGCTCAAGAAAACGGAGATGTCCGACCCGTTGCACCGCGTGCGCAACCCCGACATCCTGAAAACCGTCAACCGCCTCGTGCGCACGGGGGCAACGGGCGACCCGCCCGGCGCGTTGATCCGCATCGGTTTCGCCGCCGAAACGGGCGCGCCCG
>JAFRNO010000635.1 GCA_017430155.1 Kiritimatiellia bacterium
CATCGTGACGTTCCGTCACCGCTTCACGGCGCGCACAGACGTGACGCTCGACCGCACGCCGCCGCATGGCTCCATCGCGAAGGGCAAGTGGGGCGGCGGCTACGCGGGCTTCGCGATGCGCCTCGACCCCGCCGCCGCGAAGGCGTTCGGCGTGCGCGGCTTCGCGGGCGGCACCACGCCCGCCGCCGTGACCGGCGTGGAGCGCACGTGGCTCGACTTCACGAACCCCGCGAACGGCGAGGGCTTCACGCTCACGCAGCTTGCGGGGCCCGACACCGCGCGCTTTTACTCGTGGCCCGACAAGCGGATGATCAACCCCTCGCCCGTCTACGCAGGCCCGCTCTCGCTCAAGAAGGGCGAGACGCTCGAACTCGCCTACCGCGTGGCCGTGCACGCCAACCGCGCGGTGGTCAAGGCCCCGCTTGCGGCGCGTCCCGTGGAGCCGATGGACCGCGGGCTCGTCGTGTCGATCGGCGAGAAGGACACGTACGTGCGCTGGCGTCTCCTCGATACGGACGCGCCCGACGCCGCGTTCGACCTCTGGCGCAAGACGGGAGACAAGGTGGAGAAGATGAACGCCGCGCCGATCCGCCAGACGACCGATTTCCTCGTTGAGGGCTGCATGGACGCGTCCGCCTGCTACTCGCTCGACCGGAAGACCTGGACGCCCGTGCGCATCCCCTACCGCGCGAAGCAGGCGCCGTACATCTCGATCCCGCTCGCGCAGACGAACGCGACGGTCGCGGCGGTGGGCGTGGGCGACCTCGACGGCGACGGCGCCTACGACTACGTGATCAAGACGCCGCGCGGCGGCACCGACCCCTGGGACCTCGTGTGGAAGCCCGCGCCGGACACCTACAAGATGGAGGCGTACTCCTCCACGGGCAAGTTCCTCTGGCGGAAGGACCAGGGCTGGAACATCGAGATGGGCATCTGGTATTCGCCGTTCCTCGTGGCGGACGTCGACGGCGACGGCAAGGCGGAGGTGATCACGAAGACCGCGCCGCTCACGCCCGACTACCGCGACGCGACGGGACGCGTGCAGAGCGGTCCCGAGTACCTCACCGTGATCGACGGCCTCACGGGCGAGGAGCGCGCGAAGACGGCGTGGATCCCGCGCGACCCGCCCGACCCCGTGGGCTCCTACAACCACTACAACTCGCGCAACCAGCTCGCGCTCGCCTACCTCGACGGCCGCACCCCCTGCATCATCGTGGAGCGCGGCACGTACAGCCACATGGTGGTGGAGGCCTACCGCTTCACACAGAACCGCCTCGAGCTCCTCTGGCGCTTCGACAATACGTTCATGCCGCGCCGCTTCAAGGGACAGGGCGACCACGCCTGTCTGTGCGAGGACGTGGACGGCGACGGCTGCGACGAGGTGCTGATCGGCTCGCTCACGCTCGACCAGGACGGCACGGTGCTCTGGTGCAACGGACGCGGCCACTCCGACGCGCACTACTACGGCGACATCGACCCGAACCGTCCCGGCATGGAGCTCGTGTTCGTGTACGAGAGCGGCCAGCGCAACGGCGGCGGCCTTCTCCTGGCCGACCCCGTGACGGGCGAGGACATCTGGAAGCTTCCTGAACCCACGTACCACGTGCACGGCTGCGGCATCTGCGCGGACATCGCCCCTGAATATCCCGGCCTCGAGATCTACGGCGAGCAGGTGGGACGCGGGGCCGGGCGCGACAACAAGAACACGCACCCGCACAGCGACGACCGCTGGTTCTACACGGCGGCGGGCGAGCTGCTCTGCGCCTACACAAACTGCACGTTTGGCTACGGCTACGGCGTGCGCAACGCGTTCTGGGACGCCGACCTCCAGCGCGAGGTGTTCAGGGGCGCGCTGCGGGACCACGAGGGGGCGTCCGTTTCGCCGGGCCTGCCCTCGCCGATGATCGTGGCGGACCTCTTCGGCGACTGGCGCGAGGAGTTCATCGCCGCCGTCCCCGGCGAACTGCGCATCTACACCACGGACATCCCCGCGATGGACCGGCGCGTCACGCTCATGCGCGACCGCCCCTACCGCTCGCGCATCCTCATGACGCCGAGCGGCTACGAGCAGCAGCCGATCCTCACCTACGTGCCGAGCGCGCGCGACCCGAACCTCTCGCTCCGGCTTGCGCCTAACGCGCGCACGATCCGGCTCGACGTCACTGCGCCGCTGGACCGTCCGCTCAAGGGCCGCCTCTCGGCGTCCTTCACCAACGGCTGGAGCATCGACCTCGGCGATGGCGCCGTGGACCTGCCGCCTGGCGGCATCCTAAGCCGCACGTTCAAGGTGAAACGTCCGCCGAACCCGCGCGGCCGCTACGACGCCACGCTCACGCTTGAGCGCCCGGACGGCCCGCCGCTCGTGCTCCGCCAGCCGTACTTCCTCTAGCGGACGGCGGCCGAATTATGGTAAAATACCCGCATCGCTTTCACCAACAAAACGGAGAACAAAATGAACAGACGTGATTTCTTCAAGTCCGCCGCCGCGTTCGCGGTGGCCGCCGGCGCGGCGACGGCCGCGAAGAAGGCCGAGGCGCATGCCGCGAAGCCGAAGGCCGGCAACAACCCGATCTGGCTGATGACCTCGGCCTTCCCCGCCGACGACTTCGACGGCGTCGTCAAGCGCGCGCTCGCCGTGGGCGCGCAGGGCCTTGAGCTCTGCGTGTTCCGCCGCGACTCCGACCGCACGGACCACGTGGCCACGCACCTCGACTACAAGAACTTCACGCCCGAGAAGGCGAAGTACGTGATCGACACGTGCAACGCGAAGGGCCTGCGCATCTCGGTGGGCGCCTACGACAACCTGATCGGCGGCGACTTCCAGGAGACGAACCAGAACCACATCCTGAATCTCAGCCGCATCGCGGCGATGCTCGGCGGCGACGCG
>JAFRNO010000636.1 GCA_017430155.1 Kiritimatiellia bacterium
CGATGATGGCCGTCCCGGCCGTGCAGAACGCGCTGACGGAGAAGTTCGGCAGGTTCCGGCAAGACGAGACGATCCTGCTTCTGTGCTATGCGGACACCGTGGCGTTCCGCAAGGCGCTGGAGGCGGACGTGGGCGATGCGGTCGGCTCCCTGGACGCCGTCCTGGTGTACCCCTGCGCCGAGGGACCGAAGGAGTTCATCGACAGCCATCCCGAGGCGCAGAAGAAGCCCGACGGCACGATTGAGCTGGAGGACGGCACCGTGGCCCTGTACTCGGCGGACGGCCGCATGTGCGCCTTTGCGTCGAACGCGGGCATGGCGAAGCAGGCGCTCGCGACCGCCTCGCTCTCGAAGGCGGCGGCGCATCCGCTCCTCCGTCTGGACGTGACGGGGACCGGTCTGGACCTCATGGCCGATTTCCACCAGAAACTGGTTGAGCAGCAGGCCAAGAAGATGCAGGAGAATCCGCAGGTCGCAACGAATCAAACCGCAGACCTCTTCGCCTCGTTCCTGAAGCTCCAGAAGACGGCGTCGCAGCGGCAGAACGCGAAGATCCGCTTGTACGCCCGGCTGACGATGAGCATGGACCTGGACGAGACGGGCTTCGTCTTCAAGGGCGAGGCGGCGATGAAGCCGGGCGCGCCCGTTTCGCCGGCCGCCGGATTCAAGCTGCCGGCCGGCGCGCTGGACTCCGTTCCGGCCGGCGCGCCGCTGTTCATGGCGGCCAACACCTGGCTCTCGGGCAGCATCCAGAGCGAACAGGATTACCGTGCTGTGATCGGGGACGTGTGCGGAGCCCTCGACGCCGTCTCCACGTGCGCGCAGAACAAGCCCAAGTGCGCGGCGACCGTGAAGGAGCTCTGCGCGGCGGGAATCGACCTCCTGAAGGGGGCGCCGGTCCCCGCGCCGACCGACTGGGGCGTGTTCGCGTTCGCCTTCGGGCCGCAGCAGGAGCCGTATCTGATCGGAAACAGCGTGTGCGCGCAGGCGCCCCGGGCGTTGGAGGTGAACAGCCGTTTCTGCGCCGCGGTGGCGGCGACCGTCGAGAAGTCGTGGCCGGGCATTCTCAGCGCGAAGGGCGCGGGCCTGGCCGTGAACTGGTTCCGGCTTGTCGACGCGATCGAGGCGGCGGAGAAGCCCACGGCGAAGAACCATCAGGACGCCCAGGAGGCCAAGAGGGTCATTTCCGCCATCGTGGGCGGACCGGAAAGCGAGATGTCCTCGGCATTGACGTCGCAGACGGGGATTCGCTTCATTGCGGGCGTCAAGGGCTTCACGCCGCCCGCGGCGGCGCCGTCGGGCGAGAAGCGCTTCGCGGCCGCGTTGCCGGAAGCCGCCGCGGACCGTCCGTCCAGCGCGTTCTACCTGTCGCTGTATTCGCTCCTGCGCGACAACGTGCTGCCCGTTGCCGTGAAAGCCCTTCCGCAGAAGGAGAAGAACGACGTGCAGTCGATTCTGTCCGTCCTGCCGCCCGCCGGCGCGAACGGCGCGTTCGCCGGCGCGAGCTGGGAGGAGAAGGGACGCACCCGCTGCCTGTTCCGCATCACGAAGGACGAGATCCGGAGCATCGGCATGGCGGCCAACGCGGTGATGGCCGCGCAGTCGCAGTCCGCGAAGTGAGACGGGCGGATGAAACGCTGCATCTGGATGTGCGTCGGTCTGGCGCTGGCGGCCGCGCAGGCGGGAATCGTCGAGGAGACGCATTCCAAGCCCGAGCTGGCAGCCTCCGTGGAGATAGCTCCGTTTACGGATATCCGCCAGAAGCTGACGGGTCTCGGCACGCTGGTGAACAATCCCATCGTGCCGATGGCGCTCGTTCCGGCCATCCAGTCGGCGATTGCTGAGAACATGGGCGAACTTCGCCCGGACGCCGCGATTACGGTGCGGACTTACGTGTACCAGCCCGCCTGGCGGATCGCCGTGACGAGCGATGTGGCGTATGCGGCGGAGGACCTCATGAAGACGGAGGTCGTCTACGCCGATTCGCCGAAGGCGCCCCGTCCACTCGTGCGCGCGGAGATCACCGCCATGGGGCTGTCCGCGCTTGAAGACTACCTAGGCCAGACCGACGAAGAGGGGAAACGCGAACGGGCGGCAATGGGCGACGAGATCTCGGGCCTCGACCTTTGGCTCCGCCTGTGTGATGAGAACCGCGATCCCGCGACGGAAGTGGACCTGCGCGCCTATGCGCGGTTCCGTCTCCTGGTCGATCTCGATCCGAGCGGCCTCACGTTTGACTTCTGCCTGGAGCCGCGTCCGGGCGCGAAGGCGTCGCCCGCCGCCGGTTTCCGCTTGCCCGCGGGCGCGCTGGACGGCGTGCCCGACGGCGCGCCGTTCGCCCTGGCGGTCAACGACATGCTGACGGGCTTGTGCAAGGACGAAAAGGAGTGGAAGGCCTCGAACGAGAGTTCCGCCCGCGTGGTGGAGGGGCTCCTTCGACATGCGCTGAAGAGCGAGCAGGTTCGGAAGTACGCGCCGGTCCTGAACGGGGCGGTGGGGGCGTGGGCGGCCGAGCTGCGCGCGGCGGAGTTCCCCGATCCCGCGGACTGGAGCATGTGCGCGCTCGCGTTTGGGACGAATCGCGAACCGTACCTCGTGTCCGGCGGCGTGGCGGTTGCCGCGCGGCGGCAGGACGCCTCCGACATGCGCTTCCTTGACGCGCTGGCCGCCGCCGTCGAGAGGCAGTGGCCGGGGCGCGGGCTCGTGCACGCGTCCGCCGGACGTCTGACGATCGACTACGCGGCCGTGCTGGACGTGGCTGCCGCCGAGTCGCACGTGAAGGGCGCGGACCGTGAACTTGCCCGGGCGAAACGCCGGCTGGGCCGCATCCTCGGCGCGACGACGGGTGTGCTGGCCGTGGTGCCGCAGGCGGGCACGGCGCATGCGGCCGTCTACGGACCGGCCGGGTTCCGTCGTCCCGCGTCGCAGAAGCCCACGGGCGAGGCGCGGCTTGCGGCGATCCTGCCCGAGACGGTTTCCGACCGGCCCTCCTGCGCCGGCTGGCTGTCCTGCTACGCGCTCGCGCGCGATTTCGCCCTGCCCGCGGCGGTCGGTTTCCTGCCGAAGAGGAATCGCTCCCTGTACCAGGCCGTTCTGCAGTCCCTGCCCTCCGCCGGGCAGGCTAGCGCCATCGCCGGCGCCTACTGGTCCCGCGGCGACGGTTCGCACCGCTTCCTCCTGCGCGTGACCGCGGATGAACTGAAGAACTACGGCGCGGTGTACAACGTGTTTTCCGCCGCACGGCTGTCATCCTCGGACAATTGAGGGCGACAAACGCTTTTTCGAAAGAGGTAACAAAGAAGAGATGATGGACAAAAGATACGACGCCAAGGCCGCCGAGGCCAAATGGTACCCGATCTGGGAGAAGAACGGATATTTCCACGCGGAGCCGTCCGATGGCGGCACTCCCTACTCGGTGGTGATCCCCCCGCCCAACGTGACGGGCATCCTGCACATGGGCCACGCGCTCAACCAGACGATCCAGGACGTCCTCGTGCGCTGGCGCCGGATGAGCGGGTTCAACACGCTGTGGCTGCCGGGCACGGACCACGCCGGCATCGCGACGCAGAGCGTCGTGGAGAAGGCGCTCGACAAGGAGGGCCTGCGCCGCCAGGACCTCGGGCGCGAGAAGTTCCTCGAGCGCGTGTGGGCCTGGAAGAAGCAGTACGGCGGCACGATCGTGCACCAGCAGCGCATGCTCGGCAACTCCACCGACTGGCGGCGCGAGCGCTTCACGTTCGACGAAGGGTGCTCCAAGGCCGTGACGAAGGTCTTCGTGCAGCTGTTCAAGGAAGGCCTCATCTACAAGGGCGACTACATCGTCAACTGGTGCCCGCACCACCAGACCGCGCTCGCGAACGACGAGGTGGAGCACGAGGCGAACCACGGCTCGCTCTGGTACATCAAGTATCCGGTGGTCGGTTCCGAGAAGGGCGCCGCGGGCGAGCCCTACAAGGACTACGTGATGGTGGCGACGACGCGTCCCGAGACGCTGCCGGGCGACACGGCCGTGGCCGTGAACCCGAAGGACGAGCGCTACGCGCACCTCGTGGGCAAGACCGTGATCCTGCCGCTGACGGGCCGCGAGATCCCCGTCATCTCCGACATGTACGTGGAGAAGGAGTTCGGCACGGGCATCGTGAAGATCACGCCCGCGCACGACCCGAACGACTTCCTCGTGGGCAAGCGCCACAACCTCGAGTCGATCAACATCATGACCGAGGACGCGCACATGAACGCGCTCGCGGGCGCGAAGTACGAGGGCATGGACCGCTGGGAGTGCCGCAAGGCGCTCGTCGCCGACCTCGAGGCCGAGGGCTACCTCGACCACATCGAGGAGTACGACAACCAGGTCGGGCACTGCTACCGCTGCCACGAGGTGGTGGAGAGCCGCCTCTCCAAGCAGTGGTTCGTGCGGATGAAGCCGCTCGCCGAGCCCGCGATCGCCGCCGTGAAGTCCGGCGAAGTGAAGTTCGTGCCCGAGCGCTGGAGCAAGATCTACTTCAACTGGATGGAGAACATCCAGGACTGGTGCATCTCCCGCCAGCTCTGGTGGGGACACAGGATTCCCGCTTACTACCTCAAGTCCGACCTCGAGGCGACGAAAGAGGATCCGCTCTTCGTGGTGGAGGAATCCGCCGAGGCCGCGCTTGCGGCGATGAAGGAGAAGACTGGCAACGCCGCGCTCACGCCTGACGACCTCGAGCAGGACCCCGACGTGCTCGACACGTGGTTCTCCTCGTGGCTGTGGCCGTTCTCGACGATGGGCTGGCCAGAGAAGACGGACGACCTCGACTTCTACTACCCGACCACCGACCTCGTGACGGCGCAGGACATCATCTTCTTCTGGGTAGCCCGTATGATGATGGCCGGCATCCACTTCATGAAGAAGCCGCCGTTCAAGAACATCGTCATCCACGGCATCGTGCGCGACGCGCAGGGCCGGAAGATGTCGAAGTCCCTCGGCAACTCGCTCGACCCGCTCAAGATCATCGAGGAGCATTCCGCCGACGCGCTCCGCTTCTCGCTCGCGCTCATCACCTCGCTCGACTGCGACTCGAAGGTCGACATGAAGAAATTCGAGGTCGGCCGCAACTTCTGCACGAAGATCTGGAACGCGGCGCGCTTCATGGAGATGAATCAGGAAAAACCTTGGGCGGGGTTCGGGGCCGCCAGAGGCCCCGAAGCGTTGTCCCCCGAAGCGTTGTCCTCCGACGAGAAGCACATCCTCCTCGCCTGCGACAAGGCGTGCGCGAAGATGAAGGACCTGCTGGAGAAGTACCGCATCCAGGACGGCGCGCTCGCCATCTACGACTTCTTCTGGACGCAGATCTGCGACTGGTACGTGGAATACGCGAAGGACGCGCCCGACAAGGCCACCGCGTTCGCGATCCTGCGCGACGTCTTCTGGAAGGCGCTCCGCCTGCTGCATCCCTACATGCCGTTTGTCACCGAGGAGGTGGCGCACCAGCTCGGGTTCCTCGGCGAAAACGAGACCATCCTCCTCGCCGACTATCCCACGGGCTACACGGACGAGGAGAAGAAGGCGTGGGGCCTCACGGACGAGGTCTACGACTACGTGAACGCCAAGCGCGAGATGATCACGGCCCTGCGCGCCCTGCGCGCGGAGTACAAGGTGAGCCCAGCCGCGTTCGTGAAGGTGGTCGTCCAGTGTCACGACGATTCCGTCGCGGCACAGCTCGCCGCCGACCTCGCCTCGCTCAAGAAGGCGCTCCGCGCCGAGGAGGTGGAGATCGTGACGGACGACGCCGACCGCGCGATGCCCGGCACGCTCACGAAGCTCGGCACGATCTACCTCTCGCTCGAAGGCCTTGTGGACAAGGCCGCCGAGGCGAAGCGCGTGGCGACCGAGCTCGAGAAGACGCGCGGGTTCATCAAGTCGATCGACGCGAAGCTCGCGAACGAGAACTTCGTGGCACACGCTCCCGCCGCGATCGTCGAGGGGCAGAAGGCCAAGCGCGCCGAGCTCGTCGCGAACGTGGCCCGGCTCGAGAAGCTCGCGAAGCTTTTTGCGTAGGAGAAACACCATGCAGACCGTCACAAACCAGATCAAGCAGTCGATGGCGGGGTCCAGCTGGATCCGCAAGATGTTCGAGAAGGGGCTTGAACTCAAGAAGCGCTACGGCGCGGACGCGGTGTGCGACTTCTCGCTCGGCAATCCCGACGTGCCGCCGCCCGCGAAGACGAAGGAAGTCCTGGAGGTCCTCGCCGCGAAGGCGATCGAACCGCTGGGGCTCGGCTACTGTCCGAACGCCGGCATCCCGGCCGTGCGCGAGGCGATCGCCGCGTACCTGACGAAGCAGCAGCAAGCCGAGGTGAAGCCGGGCAACGTGGTGATGACCGTCGGCGCGGCCGGCGCGCTCGTGGCGTTCTTCCGCGCCGTGATCGAGCCGGGCGACGAGGTGCTGTGCCCCGCGCCGTACTTCGTGGAGTACGGCAGCTACTGCGGGCATTTCGGCGGCGTGTTGAAGGCGGTGGATTCGAAGCCCGACGAAGGTTTCCGTCCCGACTTCGACGCGATGGAGAAGGCCGTCGGCCCGAAGACGCGCGCGATCCTCGTGAACTCCCCGAACAACCCGACGGGCTGCATCTACGCGGCGGAGGACATGGCGCGCCTTGCGGCGATCGTCGACCGCGTGAACGCGGCGCGCGAGGCGGAGGGGGGACGTCCGCTCTTCCTCCTCAGCGACGAGCCCTACCGCGCGTTCGCCTACGACGGCGCGACGGTGCCGGCCGTCCTGCCGCTCACGCCCTACGCCGTCGTGCTCGGCTCGTTCTCGAAGACGCTCTCGCTCGCGGGCGAGCGCATCGGCTACTTGGCGATCGGGTCCGCGATGCCCGACGGCGACATGCTCGTCAACGCCGTCACGCTCACGAACCGCACGCTCGGCTACGTCAACGCGCCGGTGCTCGGCCAGCGTCTCGCGGCCGCGCTCCTGGACCAGACGGTCGACCTCGAGATCTACGACCGCCGCCGCCGGCTGATGGCGAAGGTGCTGTCCGACGCGGGCGTCGACTTCGTGATGCCGAAGGGCGCGTTCTACTTCTTCCCGAAGGCGCCGGGCGGCGACGACCTCGCGTTCGTGGACGCCCTGCAGGACGAGCGGATCCTCGTCGTGCCCGGGCGCGGTTTCGGCATGGCCGGCCACGTGCGTCTCTCGTGCAGCGTGGACGAGGCGATCATCGCGCGCAGCGCGGAGGGATTCGTCCGCGCCGTGGCGAAGTTCAAGTGAGGTGGCGCCCATGCCCGTCGTACACACATGCGGGAGGGCCGCGCTTGTCGCGGCCATGATGGCGGCGTCCGCGCTTGTCGCGGCCGAGCCGGCGCGCGCGCCGATGGACTGGAAGAGCGTGCATCCCGAGGCCATCGCCGCGTGGAAGGCCGCGAACGGCGCGCCGGACGGCGTCGTCGCGGACCCGTCGGCGCACGTCGTGCGCGTTCTCGTGGAGGCGACGGGTCTGGGGCCGGCCGACACGGCCGAGTTCTTCGCCATCGGTCCGCTTTCCGACCGCGCGTACGAATCGCTTTTCGTGACGGTGGCCTCCCCGGCGGCGATTGCCGACGCGATCGAGCGCGCGGGCGTGCCGCGCGGCGAGCCGCCGGACATCGCGGGCGCGCGTCTGTGGCCGTGCGGCGAGAAGCTCACGCTCACCGCGCGGCCGGTCGCCACGAACGCCCCAGACAAAACGGTTCTTGCCTTTGCCGACCTGCTCAACGACACGGCGGAGAAAGACGAGGGTGCCGTTCTCCTCGCGCCGGTCGTCTACACAGGCGGCACGCGCGACGCGTCGGGCGCGGTCGTGGCCGCCACGAACATCCCCTGCGCCGTCTTTGCGCTCTACAGCCACGGCCCTTCGCTCCTGCAGCTGAACGGCCAGTACGACCAGACAACGGCCTACGGGCGCTTCCGTGCGAAGGAGGAGTATCCGGTCGGCGCGCTGTTCGAGCTGGCGCTGCGCTGGGACGGGCGCGCGACCGTGTTGCGCCGCGACGTCGAGCTGACCGTCCCGACCTTGAAGGAGAAGCTGTCGGCCCTGCGCGCGGACGCCGCCGCGCACGACCTGTTCGTGCGCCTGTCGTTCGGCGCGGGAACGACCGTGGGCGAGGCGGCGGAGATCGCGGAGGCGCTGTCGCTCGTGGACGGCAAGGGCCTGAAGATGGACGGTCCGGTGCCGGGGCAGTTCTTCTTCCGCGCGTTCCTGCCCGATCCCGCGTGGCGCGCGCGTCCGGGACGTCTCTTCCAGCCGTTCGAGGTGCACGTGGCGGCCGACGGCGCGAAGAAGTTCGTGTTCGTGGAGGAGGACTGGTCGGGCGAGGGCCTGGATCCCGTCCTCAAGCCCAAGGAGACGCCGTTCGCCGACTGGTCGGAACTGCCCGAGCTGATCGCGCAGACGGGCGAACGGGGCGCGAAGATCGACGTGCTGTTTCTGTTCGCGCCGCGCGCGACGCCCGTCGCCGCGCTCACGCCCGTCGTCCCCGCCGCGGGAAGCCGCATCGCCACGTTCTACGTTTTCGGGGAATAGGGCCGCGCTTGTCGCGACCGGACTTCTCCGTTGCGTCTGGGTGGGGATTGTGGTAAACTAGGCGGCAACAAGAAGGAGTCTGTTATGGCGTTGAACATCGTGAAAGACATTGACGCGCGCGTCGCCGTGAAGCACGTGCTGATGAGCGTGTCGGACAAGACGGGCCTCGAGGCATTCGTGCCCGCGCTCGTGAAGGCCTGCCCCGGGGTGAAGATCTACTCCACCGGCGGCACCTACGTGAAGGTGAAGGAAATCCTCGGCGACGCGGCGGCGGAGACGCTCGTGGCGGTGAGCGACTACACGGGCCAGCCGGAGATGCAGGGCGGCCTCGTGAAGACGCTCGACTTCAAGATCTACCTCGGCCTCCTCTCGGAGACGTACAACGACGCGCACCAGGCGGACCTGAAGCGCCTCTCGGCGCAGCCGATCGACATGGTGGTGGTGAACCTCTACCCGTTCCAGCAGACCGTCGCGAAGGAGGGCGTGACGCCGGAGATGGCGCGCACGAACATCGACATCGGAGGCCCCTGCATGGTGCGCGCCTCGGCGAAGAACTATCTGCGCGTGGCGTCGGTCACCGACCCGCTCGACTACGCCAGCATCGCGAGCGAGCTTGCGGGCCACGGCGGCACGATCGGGTTCGACACGCGTTTCAAGCTGATGAAGAAGGCGTTCGCGCACACGGCGGCGTATGACACGGCGATCGCGGGCTTCTTCACGAAGACGCCCTGGGCGGAAGTCGACGGCACGTACACGCAGCACTGAGGTCCGTCCATGGAGAGCATGAAGCACCAGATCAACCTCCTCAGCCAGCTCCAGGAGCTGATCCTCACGCGCGACGAGCACCACCAGACGGGCGACGGCTCGCATCTCGACTCGCTCAACGACTCCATCGACGCGCTCGTGGACAAGCTGGAGCCGCAGCCCAAGACGTTCTACCAGCGCCTCTACAAGAAGGACCATCTCGTGATGTCGCCGATGGTGGACGGCTGCTGCGGCGTGTGCGGGATGCGCCTGCCCGTCTCGCAGGTGCAGCAGGTGCGTCTCGCGCGGGCGATCCAGATGTGCAGCTCGTGCGGGCGCATGCTCTACGACGAGGAGCAGGACGCGCCGCGCGTGATCGCGGAGAAGCCGGCGCGCGGCGAGCCGCGCAAGACGGGCATCAGCCGTTTCAGCGCGGAGGAGCTCATGGTGTGCGACCTCAAGGGCAGCACCACGGAGAGCGTGATCCGCGAGCTGGCGGAGGCGATGGCGGCGAACCGGTTCGTGTCGAACGCCGACGCGCTCGTGGCGGCGGCGATGGAGCGCGAGATCGTGCTGTCCACGGCGATGGGCGACGGACTCGCGTTTCCGCACGTGCGGGGCGTGGAGGGCGGCGGGCTCACGCTCGCGCTGGGCGTCTCGAAGAAGGGCTTCGTCTACGACGACGCGGGCACGCGGGTGCACATCGTGTTCTTCAGCGCGATTCCCGTGGCGGTGAGCGCGTTCTACCTGCGGCTCATGAGCGGACTCTCCGAGGCGTTCTCCAAGAAGGAGAACCGCGACCTCCTGCTGGCGGCGAAGACGCCGGCCGAACTCTGGAAGTCGTTCATGAAGGCCACGCGCTACACCATTCGCTGATCGGCGGCCGCGACAAATGCGGCCCTCCCGCCGCTTTGACGTTTTCCTGACAAACCCCTGACGGGGGCATGACATCTCCGCTGTCCGGTTGTGCTAGACTATGCGGCGTCAACCACGGAAAGGAAAGGACGGCGGAGATGTTCTTCAAGCTCGAAAAGGAAAGGCGCGCGCGGCGCGCACGGCTGGTGCCGGAGGAGGGACTCGAACCCTCACGCACTCGCGTGCGGCAGATTTTGAGTCTGCTGCGGCTGCCATTACGCCACTCCGGCAAGACACCTGCATGGAGCGGGCGAAGGGAATCGAACCCTCGTGGCCAGCTTGGAAGGCTGGAACTCTGCCATTGAGTTACGCCCGCACGGGGAAACGCGGCAAAGTATATCAGAAGTGTTTTCATTCGTCAATCGCCCACGCGGGGCGGATTTATGATATAATCTCCACCCATGGCTGAAACATCCAGATTGGCGCTCAGCGTCCTCAAGGCGACGGGCCTCTATTCCGACGAGGCTCTCGCCCGGATCGTCGCGCAGCGCGAGGCGAACCCCGGCATGGGGTTGACCGAGGCGACGGTCAAGTTCGGCGGCGTGAAGGAGGCGGAGTTCCTCCAGAAGGTCGGCGAGTTCCTCGGCTTCGCCTACGTAGACCTCGAGAAGGTGCAGCCGCGCCCGGACGTGCTCCAGAAGCTGCCGGCGAGCGCCGTCTACAAGTACAACGCGCTGCCGCTCCGCTTCGACGGCGGCGAGCTGACGGTCGTCGTGAGCGATCCGTTCTCGACGGTGGCGGGCGACGGTCTGCGCCTCGCGGCGGACTGCCCCGTGAAGACGGTCCTCGCGCCGGCGGAGGAGATCGACAAGGCCATCAAGAAGTTCTACGGCGTGGGCGCGGACGCGATCGAGAAGATGATCGAGGACGGCCGCTACGCGGTGGACGACGAGGAGGGCTCCATCTCGAAGATCGACGTGGGGGCCGAGGGCGAGGAGGCCTCCATCGTCAAGTTCGTGAACCGGATCATCGCCGAGGCCGACCGCCAGGGCGCGACCGACATCCACATCGAGCCGCAGGAGACGGAGCTGCGCATCCGCTACCGCATCGACGGCATGCTGCACAAGGTGGACGTGCCGCCGCAGCTGAACCGCCTCAAGAGCGCGATCATCTCGCGCATCAAGGTGATGGCGAACCTCGACATCGCCGAAAAGCGCCTCCCGATGGACGGCCGCATCGGCATCCGCCTCGGCGGCGAGGACATCGACATCCGCGTGTCCACCATGCCGGGCGCGTGGGGCGAGTCCATCTCCCTGCGACTCCTCGCCAAGAGCGGCAACTTCGTGAAGATGGCGGACCTCGGCTTCAACGACCGCGACTTCGCCGTCGTCGACAAGATCATCCGCCGCCCGAACGGCATCTTCCTCGTGACGGGGCCGA
This sequence comes from Kiritimatiellia bacterium, assembly GCA_017430155.1. Taxonomy (GTDB): domain Bacteria; phylum Verrucomicrobiota; class Kiritimatiellia; order RFP12; family UBA1067; genus RUG572. The sequence continues at coordinate 11,583 of JAFRNO010000636.1, forward strand.
CCGGATCCGGCAAGTCCACGTCGCTCTACTCCTTCCTCCACGAGGTGAACACGATGGACGTGCGCATCCTCACGGCGGAGGACCCGATCGAATACCAGATGGACGGCATCATCCAGGTCCAGATGAACAAGGACATCGGCCTCGACTTCGCGCGCACGCTGCGCGCCTTCCTGCGCCAGGACCCGGACAAGATCATGGTGGGCGAAATCCGCGACCGCGAGACGGCCGAGATCGCCATCAACGCCTCGCTCACCGGCCACATGGTGTTCTCCACGCTCCACACGAACACCGCGGCCGGCGCGTTCCCGCGCCTCACCGACATGGGCGTGGAGCCGTTCCTCATCGCGTCCGCCGTCGCGGGCGTGATGGGCCAGCGCCTCTGCCGTCGGCTCTGCCCGAAGTGCCGGCGCGAGGTGCCGCTCGACCGCAAGTTCTACGACCTCGCGTACCCGCCGGAGAAGGAGACGGTGTTCGAGCCGAACGGGTGCGACGCGTGCAGCCGCACGGGCTACAAGGGCCGTCGCGCGCTCTTCGAGGTGCTGGAGGTGGACGAGGACGTGGAGAGCGCCATCGTCAAGCGCGCGAACGCCACGCAGATCCAGGAAATGGCGCTCTCCAAGGGCATGAAGACGCTGCGCGAGGACGGCTGGGCGAAGGTCTTCAAGGGCGTCACGTCCGTGACCGAGATCCGCCGCGTGACGGAGGACCAGTAGACGACTTCCCCTCCGGGTGGAGGGGGCTTTCTCCGATAAACTCTACACAGAAAGAAAAGAGACGAAATGAACTACAAGTACATCTGCCTGAACCCCATCGCGGCGGTCGGGCTGAACAACCTGGACGACAGGTATTCGCGCACGGAGGACTTCGCGGCTGCGGACGCCGTGTTCGTGCGCAGCGCCAAGATGGACGAGATGGTCC
>JAFRNO010000637.1 GCA_017430155.1 Kiritimatiellia bacterium
ACGCCTCGCCGTAGGCTTTCGCCATTTCCTCCTCGAGGAGCGGCGCAAGTGCGGGATCCTCCGGCACGAGATCGGGAATCTTATCCAGGAGCGCGCGTGCCTTCTCGGGCGTGGGGTCTTTCAAAAGCTCTTCAACCTCGTCTGCAATCATCTTGCAGTCACCTTGCAGGGCGCGCAAAAACGGCCCTGGGAGCGCGGCGGGGTCTTGACCCTCTCCTTGTGCGTCCGGCTTCTTCGGCGCGTTTTGCAACGCGGAATTCGCGGTTTGCAAAGAAGGTGGCGAAGTGCGGTTGCTGTTGAGCCCGCCGAATAGCCCCGGCTGTGGCGTTTCGGGTGCCTTTTCGAGTTTGTAGCCTGTCAGTTCGCTCAGCTGGTCGATGTCGATCGCGAGGCCGGCGCTCTTCGCGAGGCCGGCGTCCTCCAGCACCTCGTGGGCCGTGCGCTTCGCCTCCGTGTCCCACGCGAACTGCGCGAGCGCGGGCTTGCCGGGGAAGAGCCGCGCCAGCACCTTGCGCGTCACGCTGTCGTTGATCGCGCGGGCGATGCGCCGCGCGTCGCGCCGCACGAGGCGGCGGAAGCCGTCCTCCACCACGCCCGCCGCGTTGCCGCCCAGGTTCGCGCCGTCCGTCTCGCCCGACTGCACGCGCCCGATCCCCACGAGGTAGATCTGCTGCTGCTGGAAGCGGATGAAGTCGATGAACGGACACACCGCGCGCGCCTCCGTGCCGTACACCACGCTGGAGCCGTTCGGGAGGATGCCGCTGCCGCCGCGCGCGAACTTGCGCGCGAGGTCCATGTACGCGCCCTGCTCGCCTTTCTCCGCGTTCGGCGGCATGATCACGCCCACGGGCGGGATGCCGAAGCGGTCGAGCCACACGCCGTACCTCTTCGCGCCGAGCGCCGCCCGGATGAAGATCGGAAGCGCCGCGTGGTCCGCGTGGCGGGTGGATGCGAGCGTCACCAGTTCGCCCGGCGGGATCGGCTGGAACGTGCCCTCGTCGCGCGAGGCGTCCGCGTTCCAATACCAGATGCCCGTCTGCCGGTCGAACGCGAAGTTCCACAGGTCGAGGTGGCGGAATCCGGCGAGCGAGCCGTCCGCGTTCCAGAGCGGGAGCGCGTGCGCCGCGCCCCGGAAGAACGCGCCGGTGAGATGCCCGGCAAGCTCCGCCACGTCGTCCTCGATCGCGCCGAACTCCGCGAGGAGCGTGTCGCGCTGGTCGTCGGCGAGCGACTGGTCGAAGCCGCGCACGCGTGAGGCGTCGGCGGTGTTGACGAGCCATCCGCACTCGCTCGCCGCGCTCTCGCGCATGTCGCAGCACGCCAGGAGCGCGGGTTCCACGCCTTCGATCTCGTTGTAGAGCCAGGCGAGGTCGGCGTAGATGCCGTCGCGGGCGTCGTCGAATATCTGGCCCAGACGCCACTCGTCCACGCCGCGCAGCGGGTTGATGCGCTCCAGCTCCAGCGCCTCCGGCGACTTCTCGAACAGGTCCGCGCCGTGCCCGCCGAGCGTCCACGAGTTGAAGCGCAGCGGATATTTCTTAGCATTCGCCGACATTAGTCAAGCCTCCTCGATGTTGCCTCGTCGCGGACGCCGATCATGCCTCCGCCGCTCCACGTCCCCGCGTCCCCGTTGCCGGTTCCTGGCGCGACCGCCTCCGGCGTGAAGGTCCAGGTCTGCTCGCCCTCCGCCGCGCCGTGGCCGAGGACGGCGGCCATGAACTCGTCGGCGTGGCTGACCTCCCCGTCGGCGTTCTCGAACTGCGGCACGCGAACGCGCATCGCGCCGTTCGTCACGGTGTACAGCGTCGGCGCGGACATGTCCTCGCGGAGGCTGTCGTCAGCCGGGAAGTACGTCCGCCGGTTGTCCACGTGGTCCCTCAGCAGCATGCAGAGCTCGTGGCGGCGGTGCGACTCGAGGTTCACCTGGTCCACGCGGCCCGGGAACTCCCTCGCCATCGTCTCGGCCATCTGCATGCCGAGGCCGGTGGAGTCCATCGCAAGCCTGGCGATCGGCTTCTCGCGACGGCGCATCTTACCCCGCAGGAACTTCTCCTGGGCGTCGAACGGCATGTCGTGGAAGGTCTCGCGGCAGACGAGGTAGAGCGTGACGCCGAGCTTGATGTACTCATGGTACGCGGTCGCGTGCACGTGGCGGGCGACGTCGTACCCGGCGAAGCGCGGCGCGTTCGGGTTTGCCGCCTCGATGGCCGCGATCTCCTCCGGCGACAGCTCGCACGCTGCGTAGTTCGCCGTCTTGAGCAGCTTCCCGCCCGCGTCCTGTACCTTGCACTCGAACTGGCTCTCCCACGCGGCGAGCGTGCGGCATCCGGCGCGCGTCTGCTTCAGGAACTCCTCGCGCGTCTGGCTGCGCCCGCTCTTCTCGTTGATCTTCTCCACGAGGCCCTGCGCCACCGCGTCGTGGATGGTGACGCGGTGCAGCGAGGCGTGCTGCGGGTTGTCCTTCTTGGCCTCCGCGACGAGCTTCGCGAACGGCGTGTCCTTCGAGCCGTCCACGCGGTAGGCGCTCACCATCTCGAGCTGGTTGCCCCACATGATGCAGGGATAGGCCATGTCGATGAGCGCGCCGGAGTCGCGGTGCAGGTCCACCTCGTCCAGGAACACGTCGCCGCCCTTGCCCGCGAACGCCTCCGGGGTCGACGAGAGCGACACGATCCGCGCGCCGTTGGGGAACGTGCAGACGAACGCCGTGATGTCCTTCTCCGGGTCGATCACCTCCACGTCCTCGCCGGTCATGCCCTTGGCGGCCACGTTGGCGAGCTTGCACCACATCGCGATGTAGTCGCGGATGAGCTCCTGCGCGGTCAGCTGGTCGCGCGAGCTCACCCACTGCGTGAAGCCCTTGCCGCGCCGCATGCACTTCTGGAACATGCGGTAGCTGCTCGCGTAGGTGAAGCCGACGCGGCGCGACTTCTCCGCCACCTTCAGCGGCGAGTCGTCGTTGATCCATGCTTCCTGGTAGGGCAGGAAATAGGATGTGTCGGCCTCGTTCACGTTTTACTTCTTCCTTCCGAGGATGCGGTCGATCTCGTCGGCGACCTTCGCCGGGTCCACCTTGCCGCCGCGCGCGGCGTCTGCGATCTCCGCGACGCGCTCGAGCCGCTTCTCGGCGGCCTCGAACTTCTCGCGGGCGAGGCGCAGCTGCTCGTCCTTCGTCTGCTGCGCCGCCGCCTTCAGCGCGTTCGCGCGGAAGCCGCAGGCGAGCGAGCCGAGCGCAGTGATCGTGTCCTTGTCCGCCCCCTGCAGCACGGCAGTCGCCGCGAGCGAGGCGAGCGTGTCCGCCATCACGCCGTCGCCGACGGCGTTGACCGCCGCCGACCTCACGAGCGGCGCGACGGCCGGGGCGGTCTCGAGCTTCGCGAGC
>JAFRNO010000638.1 GCA_017430155.1 Kiritimatiellia bacterium
CTGCGGGCAGTCGGTCCCGATGGAGTGCATGTTGCCGCGCTGCGTCCAGGCGATGTTCGCCATGAGGCGGTTGAGCAGCGGATTGGACGACGTGAACGATCCTGTCTTCCGCGCCGCCGTGAACGCGGGGAGGGCCGTGACGGACGGTGCCTCGGCGAGGCCGGTCACCTCCACGTAGCGGAAGCCGAAATAGGTGTGGTCCGGCCGCAGCGTGCGCCGCCCCCCGGGCCAGATGACGTCGTACAGCTGCGCGGCGCCCCTGAGGTTTCTCCGGTAGAGCGTGCCGTCCTCGTTGAGCATTTCCCCGAACGCGACGCGCACCGCCGCGCCCCTCGGGGCGGTCGCGGTGATCTCGCAGAGACCGGGCATGTTCTGCCCGAAGTCGATCACGTAGCGCCCTGGCTTCGGCTCGGCGACGGACTTGGCGGGAATCGGCTCCGCCACGCGGATCGGCTCTACGTCCATGCCCACGAGCCGCCCTGCGAACGCGGCCTGCGCCGCGCTTCCCGCCGCCGCCAGCTCGCGCGCCGGTTTCCAGCCGAAATCGCGGCTGTCCGAATTCCAGCCCGGCTGCTCCCGCGTGCCGTCGTAGAGCATCCCGCGGTAGATCTCCGCCTCGCGTACCGGGCCGTCCGCGTTCGCCTGCCACGAACGGTCTGTCACGATGCTCCCGCGCCGGCCGTCCGCCGTCTCGACGTCCAGCGCCGCCAGGAGGCGGTACGCGCCCTCGTTCCGCGAGCCGTTCGCCGCCCCCGCGCCCACCATCATCGGCGAGAAATGCCAGCCCGCCGCCACCTCAGCCGCGATCACGTTCGCGCCGGGCTTCAGGTAGGACGTGACGTCATGGACCGTGTAGTAGATGCGCTTGCCGTAGACCGTCCACCCCGGGTCGAGGAGGTTCTCGTTCACGCGCCTTCCGTTGATGTAGAGGGCGTACGTGCCAAGGCCCGTCACGGCGACGTGCGCGCGCGCCACGGGGCCGGCGACGGTGAACACCTTGCGGAAGCGCGTGGCGGGCGGCGTGCTCGCGGCGGATCCGCTGCCCCTCTCCGGCAGCGTCCTGCCGTCCACGAGCCGGTCGGCGCTCCACCCGCCCGAGACCGTCATGCCGCTTGCCGTCACGGCGCATCCCCGCGCGACGTTCGTGCCGTTCGCATGCACCTCGCACTCGGCGAGCGCGAACGCGAACATCCCCTTGATCTGGCTACGCAGCTTCGTCACGACGAGGCGCACGTAGCGCGCGGGGACCGGAGCGAACGAATGCCCGACGGCGGCGGTGCCGGGATTCGGGGCGTCCGCCCCAGTCGCGTCCACCACGGCGACGGCGTCGGAGAAGTCCGCGCGCTTTGCCGCGAGGATGCGATAGCGGAGGGGGAAAAGGAAGCCGGGTTCGTCCCTGACGTAATCGTACGGGCGCGCGGGATGGAGCCGCACGCCGTCCACGTCCTGCACCGAGCCGAGGTCGATCTGCACCCACTGGACGGCCTGGGTCCGCGAAAGGTCGCTGTGGAAGCCGTTGTGCGGCCCTTTCGGCGCCGCGCCGCCGGAAGCGGCGCAGATCCACTGCGCTCCGTTCCAGTCGGCCGCGTCCAGCAGCCCCATCCGCCAGTGCGAGACGGCGCTTTCGGCGGCGGGGGCCTCGCCCGCGCCATCCTGCCAGACCTGGACCTTCCACCAGCAGTCCTGGCGGGCGGCCAGCCGCCGTCCGGCGTAGGGCACGTTCACGGTTTCGTCCGAGCAGACCTTGCCGCTGTCCCAGAGGTTGCCGTCGCCGCGCGCGAGCGCGTCCCGGCTGTCCGCGACGACGATGCGGTACGCGCAGGGGCGCGCGCCGTTTTCGTCGGACGCAAGCGTCCACGTGAGCCGCGGCGCGAGCTCGCGCACGGCGAGCGGCTCGTCGAGGTACTCGCAACTCGTCCGCACCACGCGCATCCCGCCCGCGGCGACGTTCGCCAGCACTGACGCGGCCACCGCCGTCCACGCATACGCTCTTCTCATCTTTTCCTCGCTTTCCTTTTGTCCGGCCTGACCGAAGACGCGCGCGCGACCAGCGGCGCGAACACGAAGATCTCCTGCGGCGGCAACTTCGGGTTGGCCATCCGCGCCAGCAGGCGCGTGAAGGCCGCGGCCGCGATCTGGTCGCAGGGCTGGTGGATCGACGTCAGCGGCGGCGTGAGCAGGCGGGCGATGCTCACGTCGTCGAAGCCGGCCAGCAGGACGTCGTCCGGGACGCGCCATCCCAGCTTCTCCAGGGAGTCCTTGAAAAACGCCGCGAGCGTGTCGTTCTCGCAGACGAACGCGTCGGGGCGCGGACGCCGCCGCATGTGGCGGCGTATCGCCTCCAGGTCGTTCGGCTCGGACACGAGGATGTTGGACGGCGGCCAGCCGGCGCCCGTCGCCGCCACCGCGCACGTCACGCCGCGGATCCGCCCCCAGGCGTTCGGCATCCAGTTCGGCTTGAGGAGGAAGTGGATGTTCCGCGCGCCCGCGTCGAGCAGGTGGCGCGCGACCGTTTCGCCCGCGATGACGTTGTCGATCGATACGACGTCGTAGGAACTGCGCGCCGGCGCCACCACCACGTCGCTGTCGAACAGGACGACCGGGATGCCGGCCGCCGTCAGTTTTTCCAGCTGCCGCAGGTTGGCCGCCCCGTTGTCGTACGCGTAGTCGAGCGGATGGTAGACGACGCCGGCGACGCGGCCCCGGATGAAGTCGTCGACGATCTCCTCCGCCTCGCGGATGCGCGCCTCCGGGTCCGACGCGCGCACGGCGCCGAAGTCCAGCTCGTAGTCGGCGTCCCGCGCCAGCTGCATGAACGCGGTCGCGACCGGCTGGAAGTATTCCGAGTACGGGATCCCCGAAAGCAGCAGTCCGATCTTCCGGGCAGAACCCGCCTTCGTGACGAAAGCCCCCTTCCCCTGCCGACAGCGGATCAGCCCCTCGTGCCGGAGTTCGTCCAGGGCGTTGCGCACGGTATTGCGCGAGCAGGCGTAGCGGCGGGAAAGCTGGGCCTCGCTGGGAAGGACATGCCTGTCGGCGTACTTCCCCGCCAGTATCTCGTTTCTGAGACGTTCGTAGAGCTCTTTGTATTTTGCCTTACACACGTGGTATTCCTCGGCTACGGTGGAAATGATACCACATCTCCTCATTTGCCATGAACTTGTACCAACAAGTTTTATCGGAAAGTTGTACAATCAAGTGAGTCAAATCGGAAAGGCCAGATTTCGAGGTGGAGAGCAGAGGCAAAAAGGAAGAAAGACAGGGAGCGGAAGAGAAAGGAAAAAAGGAGGAAGGCACGCCCCCTAGGAAGAGCCGTGGGGACAGGCCCGTCATCATACCCCTACTTATGGAAGATGCCCCTGAACCAGCGCGGGAACTCGGATTCGCGAACGTGAAACGTGAAACCATCCGGCGCGGAATATGCGGCAAGATAGCGCATCTCGTTGCCCGAGTTGTCAAAGAAGAACGCCCGCGAAAGGTGAGGCAGGGCCGGAGAGACGTTGGCAAGGGAACGGGCATAACGAGCATGGATTTTCTCAGGCGGCACGTCCTGCCCGCCCTGCGCATAGCGTTCCTCCACGCGTCCCACGTTTATTTCCGGACTGTCCGTCGCGACATAGTACAGATACTTGCGGAACCCGGCCGCGTGCGCTGCACGAGGGCAAATACGTCATCGGCGTTGAGCATCGTATAGAAGTTGACTGCGTAATCGCGCGCAAGCCACGCCGCAAGCGTGGATTTTCCGGGGCAAGATCATCGGCACCGTCTGCCTCTACCGCACGGTCGCCTCGGACGAGTCGAAGCCCGACTGGTACGGCGCGATCCGTCAGGCCGTCGCATACATCGACGCGCAC
>JAFRNO010000639.1 GCA_017430155.1 Kiritimatiellia bacterium
AACCGACATGTCCTTCGGGGACAAAACCGTCCACCTCGTCCGCTGCTGACGTGTTGCCGATATGAGCAAAGCGGGGACGCATTTGTTTCGTCAAGGCAGTTTGGCTGCACGGGCCTGCCTGGTGGTTGCGTGCGCGCTGGCAGCGGCGGTTGCATGCGCCATGCCCACAAAACGCGAGCTCGCGCAGGCGCAGGGGGCGGTGGCCGAGCGGACGGCGGTCGACCTGCGGGCACTCGGAGACGGCGCGAGGACCGTCGGCGAGACGGCCGCCGCCCTGCGCCTTCAGGCCTCCCGGAACGTGACGGACGCCGAGCGTTACCTTCTCCTGCAGGGCGCGTTCAAGCTCTACGCGCGCGGCGGGGATTACGACGCGGCCGCCGACGTCCTGGAGCAGATTCGGAACGAAATCCCCGGCGTCCCGCATGCGGTGTTCGTCGAGCTGGTCGCCGGCGAAGACGCCGCGCGGGAGAATTCGCAGAGGCTTCAGGCCATCCTGCGGGATGAGCCGCCGAAGGATCTGTTCGCGTTTGGCAAGGACGTGGCGTTGCCCCTGCGCGGTGGCGGCACGATGGAGTTCGTGGCGTGTCCGGCCGGCAGCTTTCGGATGGGGCGGCCCGGAGACCGTGATCCGAAAAGCCCGTACTACGAGCACAGGGCCACGATCTCGCGTCCGTTCTGGATCGGACGCTTCCCCGTGACGGTCGAGCAGTGGACGAACGTGATGGGCCATGCGGAGCTGAACGCGGCCCAGCGCGCGATGGGGCCGCGCATGCCGATCAACCGGGACTGGCACGAAATCGGGGACCTCGCCGTTCGACTGACGCGGCAGTTTGAGGACCGTCTACCGGATGGGTACGTCGTCCGTCTGCCGACCGAGGCCGAATGGGAATACGCGCTGCGCGCCAATTCCACGGATCCTGACGATCCGTATGCCTGGTTCCACGGCGGCGGACGGCGGTTCTCGTCCGAAGAGATGGACAGATACCGCATGTCGGTGCAGGACATGCTGTCGGTTCTGGATCGCAGGGGCGTCAAGTTGGAGTACAACGCCGTCCAGACCCGGCGGATGGCCGCGGGCGGCGCGCGCGAGCTGCCGTATTCTAGCAAGGTGTTCGCGCCCGTGGGCGAGCACTGTCCGAACGCCTGGGGCATCCACGATTTCTTCCACGCTGGCGGCGGGTTCGAGACCGTTCTTGACACCGTTTCGACGGAAGAGTGTTCGGGTGACTTTTTCGAAGAGGGGCGTCTCGGCTACTTCTTCACGGACGGCGAGGTCGATCCGCTTCGTTATGCTGGACAGCCGAACTTCAAGCAAGTGCAGATACTCCTGTTGGCGCCCCGGCAGAAGCTCCACTCAGCCCTCAACCATCCCAAAACCGTGTTCCGCCTCGCCATAGCCCCCGATCTGCTGAAGGTGCGCGGGGCCGCCCGCTAACGCTTCAACCACGAAAGGCGCTGACCAACTACACCACGGGGCGGATTTGTGGTATAATCATCGGCATCCGCGATGGAGAGCGTTTAACAGAAAAAAGGAGAAAGACAAATGGACATTCCGGCCACATGCAAGGTCTCGGTTCTCACGGAACCGAAGAAAATGGAGCTCGTCGAGGTCGCCATCCCGGCGATCGGAGACGACGAAATGCTCGTGAAGGTGGAGGGCTGCGGCATCTGCGGCACCGACGTGCACGAGTACAAGGGCGATCCCTTCGGGTTCTGTCCCGTGCAGCTCGGCCACGAGGGGACGGGCGAGATCGTCGCGCTCGGCAAGAACGTGACGACGGACTTCACGGGCAAGCCGCTCAAGGTGGGCGACAAGATCGTGACGGGCCTCAAGCCCTGCGGGACGTGCGACACGTGCAAGTTCCATCCCGAAATCCAGGAACTCTGCAACGGCGGCGAGATTTTCGGCCTCATGCCGGGGCCCGCGCACTACCTCAACGGCTGGTTCGGCGAGTACATGAAGGTCAACGCCGGCGGCGTCGTGTTCAACGTGAGCGACATGGACCGCGACCTCCGCATCCTCATCGAGCCCGCGGCCGTGATCGTGCACGCCGTGGAGCAGGCGAAGCAGATCTTCAACTTCAAGTTCAACAGCTACGTGCTCGTGCAGGGGTGCGGGCCGATCGGGCTGCTGCTCCTCACGATGGTCCGCTGCCTCGGCGTGCGCAACATCATCGCGTGCGACGCCGACGCGAACCGCCTCGAGTTCGCGAAGAAACTCGGCGCGCGCTACGCGGTGAACGGCATGGACGCCGACGCCGTGGAGCAGGTTCAGAAGATCACCGGCGGCGCCGGCGCGGAGATGGTGTTCCAGTGCACCGGCTCGCCCAAGGCCGCCACGCGCGCGTGGAAGTACGTCCGCCGCGGCGGCAGCTTCTGCGAGCTCGGCTTCTTCACGAACAACGGCGACACCACGTACAGCCCGCACCTCGACATGTGCAACAAGCAGGTCAAGGCGGTCGGCTCCTGGACATACCAGGCCAAGGACTGGGTGCAGAGCTTCGACTTCCTGAAGGAGGCCCAGGAGCGCGGTCTCCCGATCACCGACCTCATCACGCACAAGTACCCGCTCGACAGGATGAACGAAGCCATGGAGATGAACATCTCCATGAAGGGCCTGAAGATCGCGTACGTCGCGTGACGGCGCCTTTTTGTGGTATACTATGCGGAAACGAAACAACCACGAGGAACGAATATGAAGCTGAAAGTCATGCTGGCGCTCTGCGCGCTCGCGGCGTTCGTCCAGGCGGGCGAGCGCGAGGACGGACTCTACATCTCCCACGTGCACCGCGGCGGCGGCAAGCTCGAGCGTCCCGACAACACGCTTGAGACGTTCCTCTGGTGTTGGGGCAACGGTAGCGCGCTCGAGTGCGACTGCCGCGTGACGGCGGACGGCGTGGGCATCATGTTCCACGACAACAACCTCAAGCGCACGCCGCGCGGCATCCCCGACGACTGGAAGTCGCGCAAGGTCTCGGAGATGAAGTGGGAGGAGCTCCGCGACATCGACGTGGGCTCCTACCTCGACCCGCAGTACGCCTCCCAGCGCATCCCCACGATCGAGGCCACGTTCGCCGCGATGAAGGGGCACCCCACCTACCTCTGCTTCGTCGACGAGAAGGGCATCGGCCCCACGCGCATCGCCGAGGAGGCGCGCAAGTTCGGCGTCCTCGACCAGGTGTACTACACCGGTTGCAGCTACCAGAACATCGTGCAGTGGAACAAGGACGTGCCCGGCGGCAAGTCCCTGCTATGGATTGGCGCCTTCCCGAAGACGAAGACGCGCCTCACCGACCCCGTCGCGCGCGCGAAGATGACGGAGAAGACCCGCAAGCACTTCGAGAAGATCATGGCCGAGGTGCGCGCGGCGGACTTCAAGTACATCACCGCCGTCTCGATCCACACCTATTGGAACCCCGAGGACAAGGTCGATCCGTTCATCCTCGGCACCGACTACCTGAAGGCG
>JAFRNO010000011.1 GCA_017430155.1 Kiritimatiellia bacterium
CAGTTCGTGACCCTCACCACCGCCGAAGTCGGCAACTACGGGATCAATGGCGCGGACACTGAAAGCCGCGCCCTCTTTCTGTCGGGACTGGTGATCGGCGATCTCACCGAACCCAGCAACTGGCGTTCCGAGAAGAGCCTCGACGACTACCTCCGGGAGAACGGCGTGCCGGGCATCTACGGCGTCGACACGCGCGCCCTCACCCTGCACATCCGCGAACACGGCAACCGGAAATCATATCTCTGCGTCTCTGCGTCTCTGCGCGAGGAAGAGGCCATCGAGAAAGCCCGCGCATGGGAAGGGCTCGACGGCCAGGACTACGCCGCGAAGGTGACGTGCAAGGAGGCGTATGAGTTTGACGCAGAACTTGCAAATGTTGCCAATGTGAAAGTGTTGCCAAGCCCAATTCCCAGTTCCAATGGAGTCAATCAACCATTGGCAATTGACAATTGTCAACTGGCAACATTATCACAATGGCAACATTCCCACATGCCCCACGTCGTCTGCTATGACTTCGGCGTGAAAACGAACATCCTCCGCTCGCTCGCCGCGTGGGCGAAGGTGACGGTCGTGCCCGCCCGGACTTCCGCCGAGGACGTGCTCGCGTTCAACCCCGACGGCATCTTCCTCTCCAACGGCCCGGCCGACCCCGCCGCCGTCACCTATGCGATCAAGAACATCAGGAATTTGCTGGGAATTGAAAAACCGATTCCCATCATGGGAATCTGCCTGGGGCACCAATTGCTCTCGCTTGCCTGCGGCGCGAAGACGGCGCGCCTCAAGTTCGGGCACCACGGCTGCAACCATCCGGTGAAGAACCTCGCGACGGGCAAGGTCGAGATCACGAGCCAGAACCACAACTTCGCCGTGGTGGGCGATTCGTTGCCGGACTGCCTGGAAGTGACGCACGTCAACCTCAACGACGGCACGATCGAGGGCGTCCGCCACAAGACGCTTCCCGCGTTCTCCGTGCAGTACCATCCCGAGGCCTGCCCCGGTCCCCACGATTCGCAGTATCTCTTCGCCCGGTTCAGGGAGATGGTCGCGTCGCGGAAGGGATAGAAGCAAGGATTCCAAATGATTAGATTTTCGCGCTGACGTTTTGCTGGCGCGACGGTTTCTGGAGCGGTTCGGGCTGCCATCCTGCGGGGGCCGCCCGGTATTTTTTTCTGACTTTATTTCACTTTTCCCCTTGACTTCCCCGGAAATAGTGAGTATAATACCTCACTATGAACTTAAAAAAGATAGAAGAAGAGCGCAGGGCGCTCGTCTCGCGCCTGCGCACGCTGTGCCTGCGCGAGCGCCTGCTCGGCGGGACCGTCACGCGTACGATGGTGGGGAACTCCCTGCGCATGACCGTGACGGACAAGGTGGACGGCAAGACCCGGACGCTGTTCGTCCCGGCGGAACGGCAGGAGGAAGTGTCGCGCTGGAACGAGAACTGGAAGGAGGTGCGCGGGCTGCTCAGGAGCCTGAGCGAGCTCCAGCGCACCGAGCTGCGCGTCAGCATCGGGCAGGAAAGCGCTGCGGCAACGTCCGTCCGGGACGTCGTCCCGCAAAGGCTCCGGAAAAAGAGGCCGCGTTCACGCGGCTGATCTCGTTCCTGGCGGGCTACCGGCGCATCTTCAACCCGCGGTTCAGGGCCGTCTACGACACGCGCGACCGCGGGAAGGTCCTCTACGACAGGGAGACCATCGTGTGGACCGCGCTCGCGGGGATGTTCCTGCGCAGGGCGTCGCGGAACAGGATGGACTGCGACCGCAACGAGGGCCGCTTCGCGGAGAGCGTCCTGCGCCTTTCGGGGCAGGGCGTCGACGACTGGCCGGACGGCGAGGAGCTGACCGTCCCCTGCAGCGAGACGTGCTGCAACCTGCTCCGGCGCGGCGGGACGGCCCAGATACAGGGGGCGATCACGGACATGGTCGCGCACCTCGTGCGGGGCAAGTCGCTCGAGTGCGCCAGGTTCCGGGGGTTCGTCGTCGTCGCGGTCGACGGCGTGGAGCAGGAGGTGACGCGCAGGACAGGGGGCGCGGAGGCGACGGAGACGCGCTTCCAGCTCGAGGCCAAGGTCGTGGCCCCGAACGGGATCGCGCTCTCGCTCATGACCGAGCGCGTAAAGCCGCATGTGACGGAAAACGGCAAGCGCGACTGCGAGATCAAGGCGTTCCGCAGGCTCGCGGCACGGCTGAAGAGGGCCTTCCCGAGACTTCCCGTCTGCATAGTCGGCGACGCGCTCTACGCCTGCTCGCCCGTGATGCGCATATGCCGCGCGAACGGCTGGAAGTTCATCCTGACGTTCAAGGAGGGACGCTCCCCGGACGCGTACGAGATGGCGTGCGACTCGATGGAGGTTTCGACGGGCTGCTGCGGGCCTCTCGTCGCGAGAGGCGAGAACCAGCGGAAGACCGAGACCGGCGTCGTGGCGTGGACGGGCGGAGTGAAGTTCACGACCCAGTCCGAGGGCGAGGAGTTCAACGTCGTCACCTGCGAGGAGACGAAGGGGGGGACGTACCGCGGAATGTTCGCCACGAACTACGACGTCGGCTGCCCGGAGGTGGCGTCGGAGGTCGTAGAATGGGGGCGGCGCAGGTGGAACGTCGAGTCGAGCTTCGACGTCGAGAAGAACAACGGCTACGGGCTCGAGCACGTGTTCTGCAACCACTGGCGGTGCAGCAGGAACTTCTACCTGCTCATGCAGCTCGCGAACAACCTCTGGCAGATGTTCAACGCCTGCGTCGTCCCGAAGCTGGCCAAGGGCTGCAGGAAAATGGCCCAGTTCGAGTGGGTGGAGCTCCTTTTCAGGGCCTTCCACGAAATCGGCATCACGGTCGAATTCGCCTCGATGCCCCGCAGGTACGTGCGGCGCATGAACATTTGACCCGGCAAGACGGGCACGTCCTCCTCAATGCGGTCCCGGCATGCCTCCGCCTCTGCGGGGGTAAGGGGGCGGCTTGCCTCGAATCACGGCTTTTGAGGGGCAACGGCATGAAAACACGGTCACAAATGATGCGCCAGGCGCGGCGAAACCGTGGCGGGCACATCATTTGGAATCCTTGGTCTGGGTCGCTCTTGTCGCGACCGCGGCGGCATGGTATACTGTTGGCCGCCATGAAACAACTTGTTCTTGCCGTTATCGTCCTTTCGGCCTCGCTCTTCGCCGCGAACCCCGCGCCGAAGCCCGGGCGCGTGCGCGCGAAGGCGCCGAAAGCCGCGCGCGCGAAGGCGCAGGATCCCGTACCGGCGCGCGCGGAGGGGACGCTCCGCGGACTCGTCTCCCAGGCCGAGCGGCGC
>JAFRNO010000640.1 GCA_017430155.1 Kiritimatiellia bacterium
CCATTGAAGTCTCCGGCAACGTGCGACTCCGTCTCGCCCATGCGCAGGCCGCCGGCACGAACAACATCAAGCTCGGCGAAGGCTCGTCGATCGACATCGCCGCAGCCGTCGGCGCGGACGTTCTCAACACGCGCTTGACACAGGACTCGCGTCCGGCGTTCATATTCATCAGCGCGGGCGGCGAGGCGACCAACGTGGACCTCTCGCGCTTCCCGGGATGCCGCCTCGGCACGGTGGGCAGCGTCTCCGTCACGCAGACCGGCGCCGTGACGCCGCGTGACGGCGAGTACACCCTCGGCGGCGGCGACACGCCCCACGCCTCCAGCTACTTCGGCCTCAAGCCTAACGTTCTCACCGACGTTACGGGAGAATCCAGGAAGGTCGTGGTTGACAGACCCGGAATGATCAACCTCTCCAACGCGGCGAACACCTACTCCGGCGGCACCGTCGTGACGAACGGAGGCAGGGTGTACGTGGCGGGTACGGACGGCTTCGGCGCCGTGCCTGCCGCGTTAGACGCGCACAACATCGAGGTGGACGGCGGCGTCGTGCGCCAAGGCAACATCAACACCACGCTCGACGCAAAGCGCGGCCTTTGGGTGGGCGCGGGCGGCATGACCCTTCATCCCTGGGGCGGCTACACGCTCACCATTCCCGGCGGACTGGGCGGCACGGGCCCAATCTCCATCACGGACAACGGACATCTCACGCTCCCCGGCCCGTACAACACCTACAACGGCGCGATAACCATGAGCAGAACGGCCTCGATCCTCACGATCGGCGGCGCGGACGCGTTCTCCTGGGTGTCGACGGGCGGCATCTCCACGATCGGAACGGTCGCGTTGAACGCTTCGGGCGACGCCACTTTCGCGGACACGGTGAGCGGCACCGGCGGGCTGAAGAAGCAAGGCGCGGGCACGCTCACGCTCACTCGCGCGCACGCCTTCACCGGCGCCACGACGGTCGAGGCGGGCACGCTGCGGCTTGCCGACGGCGGACGGATCGCCACGACCTCCGCGATCAACAACGATTCCGACATCTTCGTCGACTTCGCGGGCAGCGCAAAAGACGCCTTCGGCAACGCGCCCATCTACGGCCCCGGCACGGTCAGGTTCGCCGCCGGCAGCAATACGACGATTGACAGGCCCTTGCCGGGCGTGGGGGATCTTGCCGCGGAGAACGGCGCGACGCTCGACTACAAGGTTGCCGGGTCCGCGTCCGTCACGGTGGATGACGCCACGCTCGCGCTTTACGGAACCGGCAGCGGCACGGCCGTCTCGGGCTTCGCCGACTTCAAGCTGAACGGCACCGTGGCGATAGTTGGCGAGGACGGGAACGAGATACAGCTTTCGACCGCGGCGACGTACAAGGGCGGCACCGCTTTCTGGCGGAAACGCGTGAGCGTGACGCGTCCGTGGGTCGCGAGCTTCACCTACAAGACCGTCGCCCCGCCGACCAGCCCTGCGGACGGTTTCGCGTTCTTCCTCCACAACGATTCAAGGGGACTTAATGCGTTAGGGGGAACCGGTGGCGCTATCTGCGCGGGCGGCATCACGCCGTCCATCGGTGCGGCGTACAACATCTACCAGACCGACACGGCGGGATGGATCGTCAACGGCAACAAGACGAGCATGACGAACCTGCACACGTCCGCCGGCGACATCTCCATCCAGGACGGCATCGACGTATGCGTGACGTATGACGGCGCGGGCAAGCTCGTGCAGCATGTCTACTCGGGATCCAAGTACGCGGCGCGCACGAACTCCGTCAACCTGCTGCAGGCGCTGGGCGCTCCCACCGCCTGGATCGGCTTTTCCGGCGCGACGGGCGGCTCCTACTGCGACCAGCGCATCACGAACTTCCGCTTCCTGCAGGCGGACGTCGCCGGCGGCGCGGCCGACATCGCGGTGGCGGACGACGCCTCGAAGTGGCGGTTCAACGGCAGTGCCGCGTACGAGGCGGTCGAGGGTAAGCCCGCATTCCGGATCACCGACACGTCCAATTACCAGACGAGCGTCGTGACGCGCCTTGAGCGCGTGTACGTGGGCGGGCCGTTCAAGATCAGCGGCACGTACCATTTCACCGCCCCCGCCGGCAACGCGGCCGACGGCGCGGCCGTGTTCCTGCACGTCAACTCGCCCATGATCGTCGCCGGACACGGCGGTTCGCTGGGCGTGGGCGGGGCGGGCTTCAACAATGCGAGGTTCACCACCGCCTTTGGATGGGGGATCAAGATCTATCCTTCGCCTGCGATCGCCGCCATCACGAACGGGGTGATCGGCACGGCCGTCACGGACCTCAACGGCGTCAATCCGAAGAACATGGTTCCGATGGACTTCACGGTCTCGTACGTGCCGGGACGGCTCTCGTTCGAAGTGACGCAGGACGGCAAGACGGCGACGTTCTCGCAGGACGTGAACCTCGTGCAGAAGTTCGGCGAGAACTTCGCCTACCTCTCGTTCTCCGGCGGTACCGGCGGATACAATGCACGGCAGTACGTCTACGACCTTTCGCTGGAGTACGAGGCCGACGATTCGTACGGCGCGGCTGGCTACGGCGACGTGGAATTCAGGGGCAGCGACACGCTGCGCGTCGCTGCCGGGGCCAACGAGCTCTCCGAGGTGAGGACCCTCAGGTTCGTGGACAATGCCGCCGTGAACGTGAGCGCGTCCGGCAACGCCAACGTGCCGTACGCCCTGCGGGCGGACCGCATCGAATTCGACGTTACCGGTGCCGGCGCCACACCCTCCCTCAGCCTTGCGGCGAACGGTTCGGCGGCGGGCACGCTCCAGATCGGCGCGCTTGCGTACGGCGCGAAGCCGTCCCTGCTCAAGATCACGGGCGCGGCGAGCGGAATCGACGGCGCGAAGGTGAGGATCGAGATGCCGCTGTTCAACGGGGTCGTGAGACTCCTTGACCTTACGGACGCGACGGGGCTTGCGCTCGAGGACTTCGAGCTCGTCACGGAAACGCGGCCGCCGGTCAAGCTGTCCCTGACGGACGGCATCCTCAGCGCGATTCACGACTCCGGCACTCTCCTGTTCTTCCGCTGAACCTGCACCAGAGGTGAAGAAGCCCGCCGCCAAGCCCGTGGCAATGAAAAGAGTCGGAAAGTTTGAGAGCTTGAAACCTTATAAAGGATGAAAATGGCCATGAGAAACATATTCGTGATCGGAGCCGTTGCGGTGGCACTGGAGATGTTCGCGGGCGTGGCGACGTATCCGTTTTCATGGTACGCGGGACCGACGGTTGCGAATTTCCCCGCGCCCATGACGTTGCGCGCCGGGGAGAAC
>JAFRNO010000641.1 GCA_017430155.1 Kiritimatiellia bacterium
ACCTTCGACGTTCCTGCGCATGACGTCGGCCTCGGGCAGGTTTTGCGTGTGATTCCGACTGATGATTCCGATATGGGATCGCTCGCTGTTTCCGTCAACGGCACGGCGGCGGGTTCGCTGGGAATCCGTCCTGGCAGGGCGAGTTCGCTCTACATTGACGCTTCGCGCTTCGTGGCCGGCGCGAACACGTTGCAGCTGACGCGCTCCGCCTCGTCCGGCACGCTCCGATTCGACGCGATCGCCCTGGGCGGCGGTATCCAGATCGGCCTTAGAAACTCTGCCACCGGCGAATTCGTGCAGGAACAAACCCAATGGGTCAACTACTATCCCACGGACGGCAACTGGAAGCACGTGAACCGGGCCATCATGGCGCCGACCGGGGCGAATTCCACGAATCGCGTGCATTTCTTCATGCCGGACGAGCTGACGCCGCGTCATCCCATCCGTTTTACCGCGTGTGTCCTGCCGTCGAGGGGCGATTATTCGTCGACGCGGGATTATCCTGAATTCCAAGACCTCGCGATTTACGTGAACGACTCGCCCACGCCGTCGATGGCGGGGCCGGTCTCGCGGCTCAAGGGATGGACCAACCTCGTCGTGGAGGTGTCCGCCGAGGACGTCCTTCCGGGGGACAATGTGTTTGCAATCGTCAACGAGAGCCAGAAGTGGTGGGACGACGACTTTCACGATTACGCCTGGACGTCGATCGACTGCTTCCGCGTGGAGGTCCTGCGCGAGTCAAAAGGCATGGCGCTGATTCTTCGGTGAGCAGGAGATAAGGTGAGAGATTCTGTCGTAATTGAGGGGGGACATGGTGTGGAATGTCATGGTTGACTTGCGAGGTCGATTGTTGTTTGCTGCAGCCGTCGGAATATTTGTAGGCTGTAGTTGTTCTGATCCAAAACTGGAACGGGGGTACAGATGGTACTAACGTGGTGCGACCGTACACGCAGTTACGTTGTTTGATGAATACATACGTGAAGCGGATAATTCGCCTAGAGAAAAGAGAATGCTTGCGGTGGCTTACTTTTATCGGGGATTATGCAATAGCGATCTGAATAAGAATGAGATGGCACGTCGAGATTATAAAAGTGCACTTGACCTTCATCCCCGATATCTTTATGCGGCTTTTAATCTTGGAGTTGAATATATGAAAATAGGAGATTTCAAGAATGCAGAGGGCATGATGGCGTATGCATGGGACATTATAAAGGATGCCGATATGCGAATGTCAGATGACGAGACGATGATATCCAAATCACATCTTAAACAAGATAAGGCTTTCTTGTTTCTCTATTACGGGATGCTTCTTCTTCGCGCAAATGACGATGAAACTTTTATGAGCATTCGCTCGGCCATGGACGTTGATGTCATAAAAGCCGGAAATAAAGACGTTCTTGAGTTGTACGCTAAGGGGTCCGAATGGTTTAATAAAAACAAGCAGAAGCTTGTCTTTGAAGATTGGTATGATAGAACATTTCGGCAGGGATTGCGAAAGTATTCTAGGCATCGAGAAAACCTGTTCTTGCGAAAAGATAGTCCTCGTTATGAACATGACTGAGCGTATGTACGCGAGGCGGTCTCCGCAAGAAGAAAACTTGCCGACTTGAAAACTTGTCAACTTGCAAACTTGATAACTGCGAAAGAAGGAATAAAGGTCGATTGGAAGGTAGAACGTTGCGCAGTTGGAAAGTTGAACAGTTTACAAGTTGCCAAGTTTGCAAGTGGTCTTACCGGGACCTGGTGCTTGAACCGGGCGGCGGGATGTGGTATCATATCGGCGATTTTTGGAAGAGGCCCTCTGCCCTTGAACGGGAGACGAGGCCCACAAGCCACAAACCAACAAGGAGAACGACAAAATGACAAAATTGACAGAACGGGCCCGATTTGGGTATGAGTTAATCGCTCTCCTTGCGGTTGCGTTCTGCGTGTTGGTTGGCGCGTCGACGGCGTTCGGCGCGCCGACGTTCGGCGTGGTCGACGGCAAGTACGTGGTCGACGTGCCGGCGAACGAGGACTACACGCTCACAGCGGACGACGTGGCGACGATGATGAACGAGGACAACGTCGCCTATCCGCTCGCGAAAAAGGGCGGCGGCACGCTCATCGTCGGCGCCGTGATGGCGGAGTATCCGAACGACATCTACATCCTCGACGGTCAGTACAAGGCCACGGCGGTGAACTCGTTCGGCACGACAACCGGCATCACCTACGTGGACGGCGGTACGCTCTGGAGTACGCGTGACGCACCGAACACCTGGACGGCCTCTGGTGGTTCGCCGGCTTTTGGTGCCGAGATCTTTCATCTGAAGGGAACGGGCTACAACAACCTTGGCGCCATCCGCCAGACGAACGGCTATTGCCAGAACTTTGCGGCGGCCGGCAAGATCATCCTCGACGGCGACATCCGCGTGACCGGTACCACCCAGCTGGAGTTCCGCTACGGCAGTATCTACTGCAACAGCAATACCATCTTCGTCGCGATGGATAATGAAAATGCGTTGTTCCGGTTCGTTGCGCTAAGCGTCAACACGCCCGGTAGCATCAAGGTCGAATCGGGCAAGTTTGGGTTCGAGAGCTCTACGGGTGAAGCGTCCTCAACATATTCCGTAACGCTTGAGCCGGGAGCCCAACTTTACCTGAACAATGCCCTGCATGTGCAGAGGCGCACGCTTTGGCTGAAGGACGGTACACGCATGAGCATAGGAAACGGATATTTCGGGCTGGGATCGATCACGGTCACGAACCAATGGGCGGGGCCCATGACGATTGACGGCATCACGCCCGTTCAGTTTACCAGCATGCCGAGGGGGCTTAACTTATCGGCGCCCATTTCCGGCGCAGGTGGCTTCGCCGCCTACGGCGGAGGCTACCTGCAGTTCGCCAATCCGGACAACACGTTCGCGGGCGGCGTGAGCGTGACGGGGAAGGTTGGCGCGGTCGCCGGCGCCGTGACGGGCGGCGTCTCGGTGGTGAAGACCACGTCGGCCGGCAGCACGTACATGACGCCGTTCGCCGCCATTCCCACGAACGGTGCGCCGATCCGCCTCAACAACGCACAGCTGGGCGTGTTCAACGCCCGCATCGCCGAGTTCCCGGACGTAATCGCGGACGGGCGTTGCGCCGTGACGGGTACGCCGCTGCTCGTGAAGGGCAGGCTCAAGTCGCTCACGAAGACGGGGGCGGACGAACTGACGATCTACGGTCCGTTCCACGTCGCGGGCGCGACCGACGTGCAGGGCGGCACGCTCCGCTTCGGGACGCGCGTCCCTGACGTGCCGACAGGCCTCAACTGGTACTACAGCTGGGGCAAGACGTCCGGAAACGCCAACACGACGATTCCGGCCACCGTTCCGTTCCAGTGCGTGGAGCCGAAGGGCGCGGCCTATGCCTACCAGGGGTGGCCGTCCACGACCGGCGCAGACAACGCCCCGACGCATCTCCAGGCGCACTACTACACGGGCTACATCCGCATCCCCGGCGAAGAGGGCGAGGAGGTGACCTGCAACTTCGTGTCCAGTTTCGCGCGCTACACCTATCTCGTTATCGACGGCAAGCGCGTCGTGCAGGTGGACGACAACAAAGACTCGATGTCGAATACGATCATCGGCTATGCTCGTTTCTACGTGGGGCCGCCCGTGACGCTCACGGCGGGGTGGAAGACGTTCTTCCTTCGACTGGGTAACACGTGGAATGCGTCTGTCGGTCCGTCGGCCAACACGGACCTTGGCTGGGTGTCGAACTTCGGCATCGGCGTGGACTGGCAGGGCCGCTGCGTGACGAACAGCGCGAACTACGTGAAGTTCCTCGATCCGGGCGACGGATCGTTCCTGCGTCCGACGCTGGCCGGGAAGGCCGACGTCGATCCGGCGGGTTATCCCCGGCCTTCGTTCGGCGGCGCGGTCGCGTTCGGTCCGGGCACGGTGTTCGACGTGGGCGACGTGGCGCCGTACACGCCCGTGACGGTGCCGTCGCTGACGGGCGTGCCCACGATCACGAACGGCAGCGTGTCCGTGGCGTCCTCCACCTGGACGCTCCGCGCGGCGGACGTGGCGGGCGGCGTGCCGCTCACGATCGCGTCCAACGCGGAGCTGACGTTCCCGGCGGGGACGGTGACTGTCGACATTCCGGACGCCGACCTGCTGAAGGCGCAGGGCGTGAAGACCGGGCGCGCGATCCTGAAGGTCGCGGAAGGGGCCTCGTTCCCCGCCAACGCGTTCGTTGTGTCGGCGACGGTGAAGGACGCGCACTGGCGCGTCGACCCCGACGGCGACACGCTGCGCCTCAACAGCACCGAGGGCGTGGCGCTGATTCTTCGGTAACAAACCGCAAATTTTATGGTATACTTTGCGGCATGGAGAAAACGAGGCCCATACTCTACGGCGTGTCGGACTACGCCCAGATGCGAAAGGCGAACGCCTGGTTCGTGGACCGCACCGCGAAGATCCGCGACCTCGAGGCGACGCGCTACGCTTTGTTCCTGAGGCCGCGCCGGTTCGGGAAGTCGCTCTGGGCGTCCATCCTTGAGGCGTACTACGACGTACGCTACGCCGACAGGTTCGACGAGTTCTTCTCCGGAACGGACATCGGCGAGAACCCGACGGACGAGCGCGGCAAGTACCTCATCCTCAGGTTCGACTTCTCGGCGGTTTCAAAGGATGCGGCGCTTGTGCAGGACGACTTCAACGGCTACGCCGGCCTTCGCTGCGACACATTTGCCCGAGACTACGCCCAGCTGATTCCAGGCGATTTGGCGGAGCGCATCTTCAAAGCGCCGACCGTAGGCAAGAAGCTCAACGAAATCGCATCGGGACTTCAGCATACGGACAGGAAGCTTTACATCATCATCGACGAATACGACAACTTCACGAACACGATACTTGCGGAGTACGGCGTTGACGCCTACAACAGGCTCTGCCACGGAGATGGTTTCTTCAAGGACTTTTTCACGCGGCTCAAGGCGGCGACTTCCGGGACCGAGGCGCCCGTGGCGCGCCTCTTCATCACGGGTGTCTCGCCCGTCACGATGGACGACGTGACGAGCGGCTTCAACATCGGAACGAATATCTCGCTCGATCCCCGATTCGCCGACTTGACCGGCTTCCGCCACGATGACCTCCGCGCCATCGCCGACTACTACGCCCCGCGCTGCGGATTCGACGCGGACAAGGCGTACAACGTCGCGCTCGCGTGGTATGACAACTATCGCTTCGGCAGCGCAGATGCGCCGGCGCTCGCCAACACCACGCTCGTGCTGTCGTTGTTCAACATGCTGTGGCAGACCGGAAGGTTCCCCGACGATTTCATCGACGAGAACCTGCGTACCGACTATGCGAAAATCCGCTATCTCGTTGCTGCGGACCGCCGTTTGAACGGCAATTTCCACGTTCTCGAGACCCTGCTGGCTGGAGGCCTTCTTTCGGAGCGGCTAGTCAAGTCGTTTCAGGCAAAGGAGCTTTCGCAGAAGGAGAACTTCACGTCGCTCCTTTACTGGCTCGGCATCACCACGATAACTGGCGCGAAGTTTGGCAAGACGGCGTTCGGCGTGCCGAACGAGACGCTGAAGGAGCTCGCCGCGAAGATGATCCCGGCCGCATACGCCGACGTTCACAAGATCGACGAACGGGTGTTCGGCATCAACGACGGACTTTGCGAGTTCGCTGAGAATGGCGACTGGCGGGGCTTTGTCGGCATTCTCTCCGAAATCGTGAAGGAAAACTTTGCGGTGCGCGACTCCGTCGAGGGCGAGAAAGTGGTGCAGGCGACGCTCGTCGCGCTCCTCATCGCCGCCGGTGGGCCGTACTTCGTCCGGCACGAGCGCGAGGCGGGGGGAGGGTTCTACGACATCGCGCTTGTCCCGCAGCTCGACCGCTGGCCGGACATCGCGCACGCCGCGCTCATAGAGATGAAGTATGTGAAGGCGGGTGACCCGGCGCCGACGGCTGAGGCGCTCGCCGACATCAAGGCGCAGGCCATCGAGCAGCTGGACAAGTATTCGCACGATCACGACATCGCCATGGAGTGGCATGTCGGCGCGTCGAGGACGCCGCGTCCTACCACTGGGGCAACGGGCGTTCCGTCCGTTGAACTTCATCGGCTTGTCCTCGTGTTCCATGGAGGTGATGCGTTGCTGGCGGAAGAGGTGTGGCCGTAAGAAGTGAGCCGCAAAGAACGCATCGAGCTAAAACCAAGAGAGGAATCTAGGTCTTTCAAGGAGAAATCACAATGAACATTCGAATGGCTGTAATTGGAATTCTCGCGGTCGCGGCAAGCGCGACCCTCTCGGCGTCGGTCCTCGACGAGGCGAAGTTCTGGTGGAAGTTCGACCAGGGCGGCGCGGACGGCGCGGTCGTCCAGACGAGCGAGATCCACGACTGCCGCGACGCCTCAGTCGGCGCGGCGTCGCAGACGAGCGGCCCGAGCGGCGGCCCAATCTGGACGAACACGACCGTGCGCCTCCCGTACTCCGGGAAGGAGGTTCAGTCCTCCGCGCTCAACATCCAGGTGATCACGAACACGAGCAGCCAGATACGGCCGTCGATGGTGAACATCGGCAACGGGTACGTCAACAGCGACACGTTGACGTTCTTCGCGCGCATCTGCCCGGGCGACACCCTCAATGACGGGGTGACCTACGTGGGAACGGACGAACGGTTCATCTACAACGACAATTTCGTTTGGGGCAGTGCCAAGTCGAATTCCTACGGATACCTGCTCGGCCTCGCCCGGAGGAACGCGACCTCCTACTATCCGAAAATCTTCATCGGGCAGCTGCAAGACACGTTCAGCGGCATCGTGCTGGAGACAGGCAAGTGGTACGACCTTGCATTCAGCGTGTCGATGGTCACGAACATGACGTCGACGACCCATACGGATATCACGACGAACGACGTGACGGGCGTCACGACGACGACCGACGCGAACGACACGACGAACGTCGTCCAGCGCGTGCTGTGCGTGGTGGCGGGGGAGAATGGACTCTTCTACCAAACTTTAGACAATGCGTATCAACGGCAGGTTCCCTTCGCGGGCACGACAGGCCGTATCGGCGGACAGCAATTCGTCAGCAGCTGGGTTACGAGCGTCGGCGGCAATCAGGTCAACGCCAAGGACTACAACGGTCTCATCCATGAGATGGCGCTGTGGGACCGGGCGATGAACCTCGGCGAGATACTCAACGTGTTCGGGCGGCCCGAGGCGCCGGAGGGGGGCGACGTCTTCACC
>JAFRNO010000642.1 GCA_017430155.1 Kiritimatiellia bacterium
AGGAAACGGGTGTCGCGCGCCCATCCGGACAAGATGCCGAGGGCGAGCGCAAATACGACGAACGGTTTCACCATAACCTCACGCCTTTCCGCCGGAGAAGTCGCGCACGAGCGCGCGGTTGAGCATCTTCTCGTAGAGCTCGATGTACTCGCGGGCGCAGGCTTCGTGGTTGAAGCGGCGGAGGGACTGCTCCATGATGCGGGCGATCTCGGCCTCGCGCACCTCGGGGGCGCGGTGCCAGAACGCCATCGCCTGATCCATCGCCCAGAAGAGGCCGTTCGAGTCGTACGTGTCGAAGCGGAAGCCGTTGCCCGTGTGGTGGTCAACGTCGAGGTGCTCCACCGTGTCGTGGAGGCCGCCCGTGTTGTGGGCCACGGCGAGGGAGCCGTAGATCGGCGCCTGCATCTGCGGGAGGCCGCAGGGCTCGAAGAGGGACGGCATGAGCATGAAGTCGCTCGCCGCGAAGCCGAGCTGCGAGAGGCGTCCGTCGAAGTCGTGCATCGCGAGGCGTCCGTGGAGGCCGTGGAAGTTCAGGATGTCCCAGAACGGTTGCTGGAAGGCGCCGTTCGCGACGATGGCCACCTGCGCGCCGTCCTGCCAGTACTTGTCGAGGAAGCGGTAGAGGATGTCCGTGAGGAGCTGGGGCCCCTTCTGCACGGGGTCGAGGCGGCTCGGCCAGAAGAAGATCGGGGCGTCGGCGTTCTCGGTGAGGCCCATCTCGCGCTGGAAGGCGAGCTTGTTCTTGCGCTTCGCCTCGCGGTGGTCGGCGGGGCCGTAGTTGAACGGGATGTGCGGATCCGTCGCGGGGTTGTCGGAGTTGTCGGGCGCGTTGAGGATGCCGGCGGCGCAGCCGGCGAAGTATTTGCCGCGGATCTCGTTCCGGACGGAGTCGGGGATGAAGCCGTGCCAGCCGTCCACGATCTCCTTGAGGAACGTGGGCGAGACGGTGTTGATGAAGTGGGCAGCGAAGATGCCGGAGGCCTGGAGGTCCACGGGGTTCACGTCGCGGCTCTCGAAGTAGTTGAACGGCGGGCGCTCGAAGTAGAGGTTGCCCCAGAACTCGGCGGCGTCGATGCCGGAATCCTCGATCTGCGCGAGCGTGAGCTTGTGCGTGTGGATGTTGTGCACCGTGAAGAGGCAGGGGATGCCCATGCGACGGGCGGCGGCGGGGATGAGGCCGGTCATCCAGTCGTTGCAGTGGATGAGGTCGGGCTGCACCTCGGGGATCACGTGGTTGATCACCTCGCGCTGGAACGCGAGGGCGAGCTTCGCGTTGCCGTTGCCGCGCGAGTAGACGTGGTCGCGGTAGTAGAAGCAGCGGTCCTCGGCGAGGTGGATGCGCTCGCTCGACATGCGGCTCTTGTAGAGGCGCAGCTCGTCGGCCACGAGCTTGCCGGTCTCCTCGTGGAACATGCGCCGGTAGTGCGGCAGGGCCACGTGGACGTCCGCCCCGAGGTCGAACAGCGCGCCGACGAGCGACGCCGACACGTCGGCCATGCCGCCCGCCTTGGCGCTCATGCGCCCAGCGAGGTTGCCCATCCCCTCCGGGAGATACGTGATCTCCGGCGTGACGATCAGGATGCGCGGATTCTTCTTGTTGACTTCGGCTTTCTTCGTGCGTGCAGCGGACATCGAAACTATTCTCCTAACATTTTGAATGCCGTTATTTTACCACAATCCGCGCATTTTGCAACAGTTAGCCGCAAAGCAACCTGCCGAGGACGGGGATGCGGTGGAGGATGAGCGCCGCGAGTGCCGAGCAAGCGAAGGTCGCGGACGCCGTCGCGAGGATCGCGAGGGGCGTCGGCAGGTGCGGACGCAAAAGTTCTGACATCGGCATCAAAATGAACATGTGGAGGAGGTACATCCCGAACGAGGCCTCTGAAATCGGCTGAACGACTTTCCGGTGGAACCAGCCGCCGAATTCGAAGGTGCGGAAGAAAAGAAACGCCGCAAACGTCGTCAGCACGACGCCGATGGAGCAGTATTCGATGCTCGTCTCCATCACGACGGCGGTCGAATACGGCGCGGAGAACGGAAACGCCCGCACGAAGAAGAAAAGCGGCAACCCCATCACGGCGGCGCCGACGAGCCAGACGGGCACGGCGACACCGAGCGCGCGCCGGCAGTCGAGGCGCAGGGCGGACTTGCGGAACCACAGCCCCAACAACATGTAGCCGATGAACCCGCTCACGTAGTGGAACGCGCCGAAGGCGTTCCACGGGCACTCTCCCCAGAGATACGGCACGGCGCCGAACGGAGGCTCCCCGAAAAGGCACCCCCACAGGCCGCGCAGGAACGGGAAGGACGTCGTGACCAGCCAGACGAGAATCCATCCCCTCAGTTCCTTCGACTCCACCTTCTCCGCCCACGGCGAGAGGAGAGGCATCAAGATGTAGAGACCGAGAAGCATCGGCACGAACCAGAGGTGTCCGCCCTCGTCTGGAAAGTTGAAGAGCATCTTCCCCCAGCTGGCCGCGCCGCTGCCGAACCACGCGACATAGGCGACAGACCAGATCGCGAACGGAACGACGATGCGCACGAACCGCCGCTTGAAGAACTCGCCCGTCGGTCGGCTGACCGGGAAGAGCAGGTAGGCCGACGTCATCACGAACAGCGGCACGCACGCGCGGCACAGACATTCCGTGACGGTGATCCAGAGCATGTCCCACCGGCTCGCAATGGACGTGATGTTCGGCGCCTCGCCGCCCAGGTAGAACGGCTCGCAGGAATGGATCGCCATGACCATGAAACAGGCGACCACGCGCAGGTAGTCGAGAAAGACAACGCGTTCCTTTTGCATCATTAATCCCCTTCCTTTGAGAAATCGAGGCCCATGAATTCGATCGGGGCGTGGAGCATCACGGTGAACGTATGCCGTCCCGCGGGGAGCTGCGCCTTGAACGTGCGGCCGGCGTCCGGACGCGCCACGTCCACCTCAAACGCCCCGAGGAGCTGTCCGTCCATGTAGAGCGGAACGTACCGGGTCCCCGGTATCGCGGCGTGGTCGCGCACCTTGATCGCGACGGCGTACGGGCCGCCCTTCTCGACGCGGAGGGTGTAGTTGAGCCACTCCCCCGTGTCCGTGTAGTGGATGCGGTCCGGGCCCGCGTCAACGTCCTCGTTGGGACGCTTCTTGTTCTTTTCCCAGGCCTTGTTGCCGGGCGTCGTGTCGTAGTAGGCGACGCCCTGCCCGCCTTCATCGAACGCCCACGGGGGAACGAACGCGGGGACGGCCCGGTCTTGTTTCCCATGCGGCGTGAAGCCGTTCGCGTCGCGCAGGATCTTGACGAGCTTCTCGGAATGGCCCACGCGTCCGTCGGCGTCCTGCGCCGCCACCACGAACACGTGCGGATACGAGTCGAACGCGGGACGCGCGCCCGACCGTCCGCCCTGCGCCCAGCGCGTCGTGGCGTAGCGTTCCTTTGTGAACGGCACCAGGAACTCGTAGGGCGGCTCGGTCTTGAAGTCGATCAGGTAGCCGTCGTCGAAGAGATACACGGCCTTGACGGGCGCCCGCGATTTCGCGGCAGGCTTCACGTCGGCGAAGAAGCGGAGCCGGTCGCCCGTCTTCGCGAAGAGCGCGCGGTCCTGTCCCTTCGCGAACGCCACCGTCGGCGCGGCGCCTTCCTCCTCGGGGTACTTGTACACGCGCACGTGGTCGAGCACGTACTCGTCGGGGAACTCCACGCCTGAGATGTCGCTCGCGAACCACTTCTCGCCCATGATCTGGCCCGAGACGATCGCGTGCAGCGGCACGAGCCCGTAGGCGTGGTGGTAGGCGTCGAACGTGACGGAGTCGTGCGGACTGTGCGACGCCTTGGAGGAGAGCAGTTTGCCGTTCACGTAGTAGGAGATCTCGAACGGCGTCCACTTGCATCCTAGCGTGTAGAAGTCGTCCAACGACCCGGGCAGCTCGGAGTTGTAGTTCCAGCTCTTGAGGAGCAGGCCCGTGTAGACATGCAGGTTGTGGTCGATCGTCCGGCGCTCGGGGCCGCCCTTCACCTTCGGACGCGTGTAGTAGTCTTCCTGGATGTCGATCTCGAAGCCGTCCCAGAACGGATTGCGATTGCCGATGCCGTACATCCAAAACGCGCTCCACCACCCCGGCTTGCGCGTATATTTAATGCGCGCCTCGAAGTAGCCGTACCGCCAGGCGTCCTTCGTCCAGATGCCGCCCGTCTCGAGTTTCCCCGTCTCGGGGTTCTTCTCCACCTTCAGGACGAGATGGCCCTTGCCGTCGAGCGAGAAATGGCGCGCGGACTCCTTCTTGCGGTACCACGGCACGAACCACTTGCCCCAGTCGAGGGAATCGCCGTCGAACTCGTCCGCGAACACGAGCGGCCACCCCGCCTTCACGGGGTCGAACTCCCGCGCGCGTTCGAGGATGATCGGCGGCGTGGTGTCCTTCACGGTCTCCACTGTCTCGCGCAGGGCCAGCGCGTCGAGCGTGATCTCCGCCGCGCCGGAGACAGGACGCACTTCAAGCGCCGCCTTGGCCGCGCAGCCCTTCGCGAACGGCGCACACGCTCCGCGGCGCACGCGCACGCTCGAGTCGCTCAGGCTTGTCATCTGGAAGACCCACCGGCCGTCCGACGCCACGCCGAATGTGAAGTCCGCCGGCAGCGCGCTCACGGGCACGCGCACGTGCCCCGCGCGCGCGCCGTCGCACATCACGGTGCAGAGAAGGTCGGCCCGTGCCGGATCGCTTTCTATCTCCGCGAATGCCGTGCGCGGCGCCGCGCCCCCGCCCTCGACCGTGAAGCCGAGACGCGCGCATGCCGCAGTCCGCGTCTTGCGTCCGAAATCGTAGATGCGCGCGCTTGCCGAGAGAAACGCGCCCGAAGCGGGAAGCGCCTGCGCCCGCGCGCCAGGCATCGGCACCGTGAACGCCTTGTCCCCGCGATAGACGCCCAGGGTCGTCTTCGAGAGAAGCCCGGGCGCGATGATGTCCTGCACGAGCTCCGGGACCGGTGCGCGCACGCGCGCGGCGTCCTCGAAATCGTCCGACAAGATCTCCCGTTTCGTCTCGAGGATTCGCCTCAACGTGCGCAAGCCCTTCCCGGTGGCCGCGACGCGCTCTTCCGGCGTCGCCGGCGAATGATCCGCCGACACGTCGGCAAAGCTCGCCTCCGCGCCGGTGTCGAGCCCCAGCTCGACCTGGAACGACTTCGTCTCGCCGTTGGGGCCGTCATGGAGGGTAAACAGGCACTCGTGGGCGGTCCACTCGTCCGTGAGGTCGATCGTCACGTGTGGCTCGGTCTGGTTCCACCCGCCCTTTTCGGTCGAGCGCACGAGCGTCACCCAAGCCCTCCCCCGTCCGCGTGCCGTGAACCCCACCGCCACGCGGTCGCCGCATGCGCCCGGACGTTTGGCGGCGGTCATCACGGCCGCGCCGTCCGTTCCCCGCACGTCCTTGACGCAGAGCGCGCGCGTTCACTTCGCGTCGCCATCCACCACTTCCAC
>JAFRNO010000643.1 GCA_017430155.1 Kiritimatiellia bacterium
GCCGTCTTGAAGCCGTTCTCCTTCGCCACCCACCGCGAGCAGGACGTGACCGTCTCGGCCCAGTTGCGTCCGCGCCGGTCGAGCATGACCTTTACGACATACTCCTTCCGCGCAACGGTCGGCCGCGTGAAGAACTCGCAGCGGCCGATCACGTCGCACGAGCGCTCCTCGGCGTAGAGCCCGAAGACCACGTGCTCCATCGCCTCGCTGCAGGCGATGGCGACGGGCGAGACGCCCGCCGAGTTGAAGCCGACAACGAGCGGCGTCTCGTGCGCGAGCTCGGAGTGGTACGGCGTCTTCCAACCCCACCACAGACGCGGCCAGAGATGGGTGCCGTCCGCCTCGTGGTTGCTCGTCCAGACGTTCTGTACGCCCGCGCCGGACACGCGGAAGAACACGCCGAACTTCGGCGGCACGGCGTCGTCCGCCCGCGAGAGGCGCACCGTCACCACATCGCGGCCGTCGTCCACCGACGAGGAGACGTCGAAGGTCCAGCCCTTCGTGTCGTCGCAGGTGACTTCGGCCGTCCCCGCGAAGGTCGTCCCGATTGTCTTGATTACGGCCGCCTTCTTGTCCATCACGTCCGCGAACAGCGGCGCCAGGCACGCCGCAAGGGCTAGCGCAACCACAGTCAGTCTCTTCATCATTTTGCCTCCATGTTGGATCTCTTTCGCTCTCTCGGCCGTTATAATACCATATCGGAGGTTGAGACTCAACGGCCAAGCATCGCCATCATCGGCGCGACTTCTCGTCAGGTAATGAGCACTTCGCGACCGGCAAAGGCGAAATTGCCAGCCACAAGATACTGAACGGCGGTGGGCGAGAAGCGTTCCTCAATAGTGATATGCTCGTGTCCGGCAAGAATGCCCTTCAGCAAGCGTTCAGACTTGAGATACTTGATGAACTCCTGTCCGGTCTTGCCGAATCGAATCGGCTTGGGAGGCTCGTCGCGGAACTTCGAGTTCCACGTCCAGTATTTGCGCGTGGCCTCGATGATGCGCGGCGTGTAGAACGGCACATGCATGAGAAGGATGATGGGAAGCCCCTTCTTCACCTCCTGGGCGAACGCCTCCACCTGATCTTGCGCCACGTCGCCGTGCGCATCGTCGATGGAAACGAAATTGACGCCGTTGACGACTTGTGAACCAAAGTGCAGGTCGTAGGGAAATGACTTGGCGCACTTCTCAAAACACTCTGCGTGGCCTGGCTTCTTGCCCTTGAGCGGCCAGAAGTACTCATGGTTGCCGATGGAACCGAAGAGATTGCCGGCATCCGGCCCGAACGCCTCCTGCACGGCAATCATGTTGCCCTCGGACACCCAGTCCACAAGGTCGCCCGTGTGGATGAGGTAGTCGGCGTTGATCTTCGCCCAGCGGATGGAATCTTTCAATGCCTCAAACTGCCGCCCGCCAAACAGCTCCGTGCGGCGGCGGCGATAGCCCTGCACCACCTCGTCTTCGTCAGGATTGGCAAACGTAAGATGCGTATCGGAAATGTGCAGCACGGAAAACGGCCTTGCCGCCCCCGCGTTGACATGCGCATAGGCAAGCGACAGCTGCTCGAAGTTTCCTCGCGCATGGAGCGGCAGCCGCGACGTCGCCACCACGCCGCCAACCGCAAGCGCGCTCTTCAGAAAATCACGTCTTGAACGATTCATGTTCTTCTCATTCCTTTATCTTCCCGAACCACACGCCCAGCGACGGCAACGACACGGAGCGATTCTGCGTAAATCCATCAAGCGCAAACTCCACGACCTTCGGCTTGTACGTCGGATTGACGGCAAGCAGCCACACGTCGCCGCCCTTGCGCCAGGCGCGCACGGAAGCGTCCCTGGTGATGAGCGTCACGGACGGCGCCGATTCATCCGAGAGGAACACAGGAAACTTCTCCCTGACCTCCTCGCCGACGCGGCAGACATACCCCCACATCTCTTCGGGCGGCGTGCGCCACTTCATCTTCTCCCACGAGTCGTAGGCGTAGAAGACCAGCCCGTTTGCGCCCTCGGCAATGAACTGCCACGCCATGTTGCGCATTTCGTCGAACGTGGGAGGACGCGTCTTGTCCTTGTCCTTCACGCGGTACGCGCCCCAGTCGAACGCCTGCGGAATCTGCCACATCGCCCGCGCCCCGAACACGCCCCTTCGCGTGATGCGCGTATGCTCCATCACCTGCGAGATCGGCGGATCGCCCGTCTGGCAGATCGGGTACGGGTCTGAGCCGATCACGTCGAACGACGGCAGGTGGCTGCGGATGTCCTCGACCATGTAATGCGCCACCCACGTCGGATGGTCGCCGTCCAGCCGCTCGAAGAGGTCGCGGTGGGCCGTGAGGCGCTTGAGCCAGTCCAGCCCAAGCTCGTCGTTATTGTACCAGGCGAGCAGGGCGGGATGGTTCTTGAACTCGTTGACGCGTTTCGTGATGTACTCCACCTCGCCCGTCTCGTTCGTTATGCCGCGGGCCTTCGCCCCGCCAAGCCCCACGTAGATGTCCTTGAGCGTGTAGATGACCTTGAGTCCCTTGGCGTCCGCGTAGTCCATGTCGGCCTTCGTCGGCTCGACGTACGGCATGAGACAGTT
This sequence comes from Kiritimatiellia bacterium, assembly GCA_017430155.1. Taxonomy (GTDB): domain Bacteria; phylum Verrucomicrobiota; class Kiritimatiellia; order RFP12; family UBA1067; genus RUG572. The sequence goes on from JAFRNO010000643.1 coordinate 2,577, forward strand.
GAACGGGCCTTTCGCATAGCGGTCGATGCGCTCCTTCGTCAGCTTCGCCTCGAAGAACATGCCGAGCGGGAAGAACGGCTTGCCGTCGATGCGCGTAATGCCGCGCCGGTCGATCCGCACGCCCTTCGTCTCGGGCTTCGCCGTGCGCGTGAACGTGAGCGGCTTCGACGCGACCTTCTTGCCCTTCCCGTCCAGAAGCTCGAACACGATCCTGTTTTCGCCGAGCGGAAGCGACGCCGCGTCGATGGTCGCGAAGGCGTCGCGCGGGTCAACCTTGTCCGGGGCGGCCCCGACGAGCCGCGTTCCGCTCGCGACCGACGGGACGACGAACCGTCCGTGCAGCCCCTTCGCGGCGATCTCCTCCTTCGTCGCGCCAAGCCCGACATGAAGCGTTACCGGACCTTCCGCCGCGCGGTTGCGGTAGGCGTCGGATATGAACGCGCCGATGGGAGGCAGCTCCTGCGGCATGATGCGCAGGTCGTCAAACCACGCCCTGCCCTTCGTGTTGCCCGTCACCGGCGTTCCCAGAAGACACCGCTTCGCCGCCGCCGGCGGCACGAACGCCTCCAGCGAGACCTTGGCCCAAGCCGTCGTCCCCGACACGTGCGGCTGCGTCGCCGACGTTCCAATGCGCGTGCCGTAGGCATCGTACCACGAAAAGTCGATGCACACGCCCGTGCCTTCCACGCCCTCGGTGCGCACCCAGCCCTCCACGCGATAGGCGCGCCCCGGTTCCACCTCGACCCACTGCGTCGTCCAACCGCCCTTGCCGACGTCCGCGCAGATGAGCGCGGTCGTGCCGTTGCGTCCCTCGCCGCGCTTGACGCTCCACATGCCGTTGCCGTAGAGGCTCCAGTCCGCCGCGCCGCCCTTGGCGTCCGGCGTCTCAAACCCGGCGTTCTTCGGCAGCGGCTCCGCCGCCGTGCAGACCAACGCCCCAGCCATGGTTGCGCATACCATCAGACACTTCATATTCATCGTCATTACTTTTGCTCCATCATTCACGTCACACGAACCGGATGTGGTAGGCGTTGCCGTTGAACGTCGCGCCGCAAATGTACTGCGTGACGTTCTCGCAGAACTGCGTCTGGTACTCGAAGTGCTTGTGCCCGCACAGGAGCGCCTTCAGGTTCTTCTGCTTCGGCAGCCATTCGACCAGCGTCTTGTTGATCTTGAGGTCGCCTTTTCCCGGACACGCCGCAAGCCACCCGCTGTGCAGGTCTGCGACCGACTTCAGGATGTTTCGCGCCCAATGGTTGGGCGTTGTCTGCACCACGTTCACCGCATGTTCCGCGAGGTCCTGCGTGTAGAACGGAATGTGGTACGCGAGCACCGTCGGCAATCCCTTCGCGAACTCCGCCTTGATCGTGGCGAACTGCTCATCGAACACGTCCTTGCTCATTCCCACGTTGTCAAACGTGACGATATTCACGCCGTTTATGATCCTCGACGCGCAGGTGATCGCGTTCGGGTACGTCTTCTCCATGCGCCCTCTCGCCGCCTTGAGCCATTCATTCTTCGGCGACGGCTTGCCGCTGCCGCTGTACTCGTGGTTGCCGATGGCGTAGAGCCAGTCGCGTCCCGCCATGTCGCGGTGAACCTGGGCGAGGCCGCCGTCGGACATGAAGTCCAGCAGGTCGCCGGTATGTATCATCGGCAGCTTCTTCGCCTTCGCATAGGCGAGCGCGGCGGCGAAGCGGATGACGTTCTCCGGATGGCCGAACCCCTTGAGCCGCCTGCGGAAGTGGGCGAGGTCGTCCTTGTCGGCCTTCGCGACGTCGTCCGCCCCGAGCGTCACGAGGTGCGAGTCGGAGATGTGCAGCATCTCGAACGGCTTCTTCGCGCCGACCTTGATCTCAAGCGCCGTCGGCCTGAAGCCCTCCATCATCGGCATGTCGAGAAGCGCGTCGCCCGTGACCTCCTCTTCGTACCACTGCTGCCTGTCTTTCGCCGCGAAGAGCGGCAGTACGCCCGCCGATGCGAAAGCCCCCGCTCCAAGCGCGATAAATCCCCTTCTGTTGATGTTCGTCATTTTGCGTTCGATCCTTTCTTCGTCTTTTCTCACTCGTAGACGCGGATTTCCTGGATGTGCGCCGACGGCGCGCCCCATGTCGCATCGACCTTGACAATGATCTCCGAGACCTTCACCGCGTCGAACCTGTGAACTTGAAGGCGCTTCATGTTGTCCTTCACCTCGGCCAGTTTCCGCCTCTTTCCGTCGGCAAGTCCCCAAACGGAATAGTCCTTCACCAGCATCTTCGGCTGCGGCCACATGATTCCCCCGAACGTCAGCCCGGAGTCGAACACAATCCTCACCTCGCCCGCCGTCACGGGTTTCGGGAAGTCGAGCCGAATGGCCTGCGGAAGCGGTTTCGCCGGATCGGACCGCCATGCGTGGGTGCAGGAGCCGCTCTCCGCCGCGTATATCTCAGGACGAGAGAAGCCGTCTACGACATATTCCGGCTTGGCGTCCACACTTCCCGTCAGCGCGGGCTTCGTGTAGAAGGCAAACTGGAAATAGTTCCGTATGTCGTACCTGTCGCCATCCCTCACGTACGCCAAGCAGCCGCCTCCAGGATACACGTGGACGCGGCGGAACCAGTCCACGCCCTTGCAGATGCGCACCTTCAGCCAGACATATTTCTTCGTCGGCTTCAGCGGAGAGGAAGCGGCGAAGCGCACGAACTGCGACGTCCCGCCCTTCGGTTCGATCGTGGCCGCCATCGTTCCGAGCGGAACGCGAGTGGCATTGTCCTGCGCAATCTCGTCGCTCTCCATCACGTCCATCACAAGGCTCTGCTCTGCGCCCGTGCGGTTGCGCATGTAGCAGTTCACCTCTTCAAGCCTGTCCATGCCGTTGCGAGGGAAGCACGCCGCCAGCTCAAGCCAAAGCGACTCCACGAAAGACCAGCAGGTGTTCACGCCGATGAAGTCCATGTCGTCTTCGCCGTAGACGGCGCGGCGCATTGTGGATGTCGCCGTGACCTTCGCCGAACGCGCAAGGTCGAGCGGGTCTTCGTTCTTCACGCCGGGGATGAACTGGTCGTCCTTGACGAGCGCCTGCTGGAGCGCCTTGATGCGCTTCGTGCCCACTTCCCGCGCGGAAAGGTTCTCGCGCACCGCCATCGCGGCGGCGGTTCCCGTCGCCTGGCCGATGGTGAAGATCGTCCCCATGATGCGCGTGGAGCCGAGCGCGGCGTGGGTGATGGAGATGTTGCGCCCGGCCATGTAGAGGTTGGGGACGTCCTTCGAATAGACGCAGCGGTACGGGATGGTGTAGATGCGCGTCTGGTCCACGGACCACCAGCCGTTGCCCCTCGGGTTCATCACGCCCATCGGGTCGTGCAGGTCGAGCGCCCAGCCGCCGCACGTGATCGCATCCGGGAACCGCCGCCCTTCGCGGCAGTCGGTGGAGGTGAGCACGTAATCGCCGACGAAACGCCACCCTTCGCGCCGTCCGTTGTGGATCTTGATCTCGTCAAGACGACTTGTGCGCGCCTGCGCGCCGAACGTCGGGTGCTTCCTCAGCCACCCCCAGTAGTCGAGGTGGATGCGGATAAGTTCGTCTCGCGCCCTCTCTGGGTCGTCGAGGTCGTCGAACGTGCCGGGATGCTCCAGCCACCATCGCGCCTGGATGCCGTTCACGTCGGGGCGGTTGAAGCCATCCGGCAGGACATGCGCCCACGCCGGCACCTCGAACGGCTCTTCCTTGCCTGTGCCGTGGTACACGTAGTCGTCGATGCAGCCGCTCATCGTGAGCGTATCCGCCTTGTCAGGCGCGTCCCTCTCGCCGTACTCGCCCTTCGCCTCGCGCCCGTACATCCGAGACGCCCCCACGAAGTATCCGAGCCATCCGTCGCCCGTGCCGTCGATGAACACCTTGCCCCTGTAGCGGACGCGTCCGCCGGTCAACGTGCTGTTTGCCGTCACCGACACGATCCGGTCACCCTTCCTCTCGGCGGCGAGGACGCGCTCGTTCGGGCGCTCCGTGATGAGCGGCTCTGCATCGACCATCAGGCGGTACGCCGCGCTCTCGGAGCATTTCCTGCTGCGCCGCAGAAGCCGCGCCTCCTCCAGGATGCCGCCCTCGCGAGAGTCCGCGACGCCGTCCTTGAAGTTGTTGCCCGAGCCGCCGATGCTCGTGTGCTGCTCGATGCTGTTGTTGCCGCCGAGAACGGGACGGTCATGCACCAGCAGGGTCTTCATGCCGTGACGTGCGGCGGCGAGCGACGCGCCGAGACCGCCAGGCCCGGCGCCAACCACCACGACGTCGTATTCGCCGCCGTCGGCAATCGTGGGGTCTGCCCCGGAAAGCCGTCGCCGCTCGACTGCCAGGGCCCCGTCGCCCTCCGGCGGAACGTAGCACAAGTCCGTTGTAAGCAGCACGGCGTCGCAACGGGCGAAGCCACCGGAGAGATCGACGAGCGCGACCATGGCCTTGCCCGCCGAAAGCGCGAAGTCGCCCGCGTTCTCCCAGCGCCAGCCGTTCCTCTTCGTCGCTCCAAGCACGCCGCTCCGCGTGCCGCCGACCTCAAGCGCGAACCGCCCCGGCGAAAACTCCGGCAGCCAGTCCTTCGTGCGCACCCACGCCCGCCATGTGCCGGACGACGGAACGGCGACCTCGGTCTTCGCCGGCGCAAGCGGCTTGAGGACGCCCTTGGTGATGAGGTACGCGCTCCCCATCTTGTGGACGAACTGCGTGTCGATCTCCCAGCCGCCATAGTCCGCGAACGCTTCGGCCTCAAGCCACAGAAAACCCTTCACCGCCTCGCGGCACGCCACGGCGGGCGCGCGGAACTTCCTCAACGTCTCGGCGGGATCCTCGCCGAACGCCCCCGCGCAAACCGCCACGGCCGCAAGCGCAAACGCCCACGGCCGAACACGGTCACGCCAGTTAGCCTCTCTCGCCATCCCGTCGCCCTAGCGGAATGTCACGGTTAAGCCAAACGGGTACTTGCGCGCAACGACGGCGAACCAGCCCATGTTCCAGTTCTCGGCGCTCGGAGCGGCGACGGAGGCCGGAACGACCGGCCATGTCGTCGAAGGCTTTGCCTTGCCGACAAACTTCCAGCCGCCATTGGCCGTGCCGCTGTGGCGGTACACGCACACGAGCACCATGCCGTCCAGATCGTCGCCGACGTTCGGATACTTGAAGTGGAGCTGCGCCGACGAGAAGGACGACGGATGCGTCGGTTCGTCAACCTCCGGCCCGTCGTCGAACAGTCCGACCCGCCACACGGAGATGACTTTCTGCGCGCCGATGCCGTCCAGTCCTGCCGGGATGTCGTCGCGGTCCGTCGCGTACAGCTCCGCGAAGATGTAGTTGTTCAGCGCCGCGCCGTCGAACGTACAAGTGAATGTGTTGCAGAGACGATTCCTTTGACTTGCATTTGACGGCTCACTGCCAGCATAGTTAAGCCCCCAATAGTCGCCTATGCACCTGTAGCTTGCTGTCTTGCGCGGAAGCGCGCGCGGCATCTTGAGGCGTCCCTTGTTCACCGCAAACCATCCGTTCGTGCCGGACGGATTGGCGTCTGTCGTGTTGTAGTGGAGAGCGCCAAAGCGGCTGAAATCCAGGTCGCGCTCCACGCCATCGCCGTCGGCGATGATCTGCCCGTAATGCACCGTGCCGCACGGCTCCGTCGCTTCCGTTACGTACGTACGCGGATCGGAAAAGGCAATCTTGCCCCAGCCTCGGACGCGTCCCCGGACACTGGTGCGAAGAGGGTTCAGATAAAGCGGATCGTAGTAGCCGTTTTTGACGAAAGCGGCGTTCTCGGAATCGATGTCGAAGTAGATCGATCCGCCGCGCATCGCCACAGTCGCCGATGTCCCTGTGGCATCAAGCC
>JAFRNO010000075.1 GCA_017430155.1 Kiritimatiellia bacterium
CCAATTCGATCATGGCGAGCGCCGACGGCGGACTTGGCATTCCCGCGTCGATGAAGATCATGCGGCGCCTCCTCGACAAGGCGGAGAACAGCGCGATCTCCATCGCGACGCTCAACCATTCCGATCACTACGGCGCGGCCGGTCAGTACGCAATGATGGCGGCGGAGCGCGGCTTCGTGGGCCTGTCGATGTCGAACACGTGTCCGCTCGTCGCGCCGACCGGCGGACGCGCCGCCGTGATCGGCAACAACCCGTTCGCCTACGCCGCGCCCGGGAAGAAATTCCGGGCAGTACTGTTCGACGTGTGCATGAGCAAGGTCGCCGCCGGCAAGATCGAGATTGCCCGCGGCGCGGGGAAGAAGATTCCGACGGGCTGGATCATCACCAAGGACGGAAAGGACACCGACGATCCGGAGGATTATTGGCGCGGGGCCGTGATGCTGCCGTTTGCCGAGCACAAGGGGTACGGCTTCGCCACGCTGGTGGAGACGATGACGGGCGCGCTCGCGATGAGCGGGATGATGTCCGGCGTGCACAGCTGGAACATGCAGCCCGGCATGGACGCCGACACGGGCCACTGCTTCATCGTGATCAACCCGGCGTTCCTCGGCGGACAGGACGCCTTCAGGGAACGCATCGACGCGATGATCGACGAGCTGAAGCGCTGCCCGACGGTCGACGGCGTCGAGGAAGTGCTCTACCCCGGCGAACTGGAATGGCGCCGCGAGGCGGCGGCGATCGCGGATGGCGTGGAGCTGCCCGCCGCGTCCGAAAAGGAACTCGCCCGCGCGGCGCAGATGACCGGAGTGAGAATCAAGAAAGGATAGTGCGATGACAAAAAGTATGGTTTTGTTTGGCGCCATGTGTGCCGTCGGAACGTCCGTGGCATCCGCCGCGGCGACGGGCGTGAGCTACACACACTACCGGTTCAAAGTGGACGCGATCTACGGCTCGTCCGCGATCGGCATGCAGATTTCCGAACTCGCGCTCCTGTGCGACGGGGAGAACGTGACGCGCAAGCACCTTGCAGCCGTGTCGCGCGGAGACCCGGTACCAAAGTCCGTGGCCGGCAACGGCGATGGTTACTATAACTCCGCTACTCCGAATTCGCATGAAGGGGTGGCCTTTGCCATCGACGGCACGACGGCGACAAAGTTCTACGACTGCAACGCATCGCCCACGCGGTCCAACGCCGAATACCGTGACAAGTGCTGGGTGGAGCTCGCCTACACGAATGCCCTGCGCGTGACGGCATACCGCTGGGCCACGGCGAACGACAACATCGCGTTGAACGGCAATTGCCGCACGCCGACGGCTTTTCGTCTGCAAGGCTCGGACGACGGCGAGACTTGGACGGACATCGATGTGCAAACGAACTTCACGCCGCCCACGACGACGTTCACATGGACGCGGATTTTCCCCGTGGGCGGCGCCACGGACATGGGCGGCTACACGACCGACGCGAAATGGTTCCGCTGGACGGTCCGCCGGAAGTTTCGCAACAACGACGCGAATTCGATCGCGCCCAATCCCCAGGCGTCCATGCAGATCGGAAGTTTCGAACTCTACGACGCGGCGGGCAACAACCTGGCGAACGGGCTCACGCCGGTGGCGCAGGACATGCCCGCGACGGCCCTGAACCCCGGCGAGGCAACCGTGTGCGAACCAGCGGGCTCTGGCCACGGCATCGAGGGCATTGAGACGAACGGTTTCCACAGGCTGTTCGACGGCAATCCCGACTCGAAATACATGTGTTCGTGCATACTCGACACGGCCCGCCGCATCACGGTGACGATGCGGCTCCCCGATGACGCTGCGCCCATCATCGGATACGGCATGCAGGCGGCCTACGACTCGCAAAGCGGCGTTCACATCGGGCGCAACCCGGCCCGCTGGACCGTGGACGCAAGCTATGACGGTGAGATGTGGTTCACGTTGGACGAGCGCAAGGACATCGTGCCGCCCGTGGTGAGCAACGGGTACTTCAACGCCGGACTTCCGTATCCGTTCCAGGGCGCGGCGCCGTGCGGAAACGAGTTCGTGGTGGGCGCGTTCGATGCAGACACCACGCCGGGGAACCCGATTCCCGGCATGGGAAAAACCGTGAAAAAAGTCGGCAGGGGCTCATTTGTGTACGCGGGCGGCGTGCCGACAGGCGTGAACGTGGAAAGCGGGTCGCTGGCGATTCTGCCCTCCTTCACCAACTACCGTCTCAAGATGGAGGCCTTGCCGGAGTGCGCCACGTCGTCCTACGGCGCGCAGTTCGGAGAACTGATGCTCTTTGAGGGCTGGACGAACGTGACCCATGCCGGCCGTGTGTCGATCACGAAGGGCGCTCCAGTCACGAACCACTGGGACATGGTGACGAACGCGTCGCCGCCGCAGGTATGGAACGGCAATTCGGCGAACAACGCGGTGGACCGCAACGTCACGAACAAGTTCTACGACTGCAGCCTTTCGCCGGCGCGCGGGTACGACCCGGTATGGGACAACTGCTACGCGAAG
>JAFRNO010000644.1 GCA_017430155.1 Kiritimatiellia bacterium
ACGGAGAATACCACAACGGCGAGGCGTTGGCAACCCCTGGCAAGAAGAAGTCCAACTTTGCGCGCCCGAGACAGTCTAATTTTGCTCACTCCAAAAGTCTAACTTTGCGCGTCGGCCAACAGTGCGCCACTTCCGTGTTGTATCCGCGCCCTTCGTTTGCTACACTATCATATCTTCAACCCAGACGGGAAGGAACAAATAACATGAACGCAAACATTTCACGCCGCTGGTTCATCGGCGGACTCGCCTCTTTCGGCGCATTCGGCGGCAACGGCATCTTCCGCGCGCACGCCGGCACGTTCGCCCAGGGGAAACCCAACCTCACCTTCGGCGTCGTGAGCGACGTCCACGTGCGCCTCGCCGCCTCGCGCGAGGGATTCGACAAGGGACACGACACCTCCACCTTCATCCACACGCTCGAATGGTTCCGCGCGCAGGGCGTGGACGCCGTGATGATCGTGGGCGACATCGCCGACAAGGGACTCGTCGACGAGCTCCAGTACGTGGCGGACGCCTGGTTCAAGGTGTTCCCGAACGACAAGGCACCCGACGGCCGCCACGTGCAACGCCTCTTCGTCTACGGCAACCACGACTACGAGGGATTCGGCTATGGCGGCTACGCCAAGAAGCTCTGGCCTGACGAGACGGAGCGCGCCAAGCACGTCCTGCGCACCGACCAGAAGGCGAACTGGGAGAAGATCTTCAACGAGCCGTTCGCGCCCATCATGAACTGGGAGGTCAAAGGCTACACGTTCGTCGGCGGCCAGTGGACGGCTGACAAGTGCCACGGCAAGATGGAGACCGGCATCGCGGGCGTGGAGGAGTACTTCGCCGCCCACCGCAACCTGCTCGACCCGAAGAAGCCCTTCTTCTACTTCCAGCACCCTCACCCGAAGGACACCTGCTACGCCAACTGGGCCTGGGGACACGACGACGGCCGCGCCACGCGCGCCCTCTCCGCCTTCCCGAACGCCATCGCGTTCTCGGGCCACTCGCATACCACGCTCACCCACGACCAGTCCATCTGGCAGGGCGCGTTCACGTCGCTCGGCACGAGCTCGCTCCGCTACACGGGCGGCGCCTACGCGCTGGTGCGCCACCCGATGGGATACGAGAACGGCGGCGGCACGGCCGCGTTCGACCCCTACAAGATCATGCCCGGCTACGGCAGCACGCGCGACGGCCGCCAGGGAATGCTCGTGCGCGTGTACGACAGCCACGTCTCCTTCACGCGCCGCGAGTTCGTCTATGACCAGTCGCTCGGCGACGACTGGGTGCTGCCGCTCCCGGCCGCGGAGTCGAAGCCCTTCGCGTTCGCGGAGCACGCCAAGCGGTCGATCGCCCCGGAGTTCCCCGCCGGCGCCGAACTTCTCGTCTCCCGCGCGCGCGGCAAGAACCGCGGCGCCGCCGCAAAGGGCAAGGCGCCCGCCGTGCCCGCCGAGGAGAAGGTCGTGTTCGTGCTCGACTTCCCGGCGGCGACCGCCTCCAAGGGACGTGTGTTCGACTACGAGATCGTGGCCGCGCCGAAGGACGGCGGCAAGAAGGTGAAGAAGTTCTTGATGGCCGACGGCTACAACATGTCGATCGACAACCCCCGCGCCCGCCGTCCGCAGACCTGCCGGATCGCCGCCGACCAGCTGCCGCAGGGCGTGGAGTTCTGCTTCGCGGTGCGTCCCGTCAACTCGCTCGGCAAGCCGGGCAGGCCGATCGTCGGCCCCTGGCAGCCCGCCATTCCGAAAAACCAGAACGTGTAAACCCGGCGGGCTAGCGGCGCGCCGCCCTGCGTACGATCACGTACGCGGACGGCAACGCGAAGGCCAGGGCGAACACGATGGCGCCGAACGCACCCTCCAGCACCACCCGCACGGGCAGCACGAAGTAGTGCGGCAGACCGGGCCACACCGCCCCCGTGCTGAGGGAGAAGAGCCATCCCACGAGCGCGCCCACGGGCAGTCCGCACACAATGCCCCAGAAGGCCGTGCGCAACGCGCCGCGCGCGAGGCGGAGCGTGAGCTGTCCCTTCGTGGCGCCCACGGCGCGGAGCACGGCGAACTCGCGCTTGGCCGCATCGGCGTCCGCCACGAGCATCGCAATGAAGCCGATCGCCAGGATGGCGAGGAACACGAACGGCACCCGCGCCGCCTGCCCGATGAGATCCGACCCGTGCGCGAGCGTGCCGTCCGCGATCTCGTCGCGCGCGTGGAGGCGCACCGTTGAGGCGTTGTTCGGGTTCGACGGGTCGAGCCCCAGTGCATGCGCGATCGATTTCTCGACCTCGCGCCCCGCCGGGAACACGCCCTTCTCCTTCAGGAACTCGGGTTCGTACTCCACCCAGAGGTGCGTCATCTTCACATGCGGCGCGGGACGCGCGTCCAGCACCTCCAGCGTATCGAACGACACGAACACAGGTCCGTCCGTCATGACCGGCGCGCGGTTGAGCCCGCGCACGAGCCCGCGGCTCGTCACCATGTGCCAGTTGAGGTCCACGACGCCGGCAATCGGCAGCTCGACCGGCGTCTTCGGTCCGCGTCCCCCCATCGCCACGCGTAGCTTGTCGCCCTTGTGGAGCTTGCGGGCACGGGACATCATCTCCGTGATCACGCAGGCGTCGGAAGTGAACACCGCGTTCGTCGCCTCCGCCCAAGTGCCTTCGATGAACTTGAACTCTGGTAGCCATTCAGCCGCCAAGAACAGCGCATTCCGGCACGGTTTGCCAGGACCTCCGCGCCCACCCGGCATCTCCATCGGCTCCTCCGGGTCGAAATTGAGCTGCAACGGCATCAACTCCGAAATGCGCTTCACGCCTGGAATCTTGCGGAGCTTCTCAACGTCGAACGAACTCACGCCCCCGGGCAGGATGGAGACGATCGCATCCGGCCACTCCTCCGACGGCACGAACGCGCGCATGAGCGACGCGCCCCATACCTCCACCGCCACGAACGCGGCGAACCCGCACGCGAAGGCGATCGCCATGCCGCGCCGGCGGCGATGCGGACGCGCGTCCTGCACGTCGAACGGACGCACGGCGAGCGCGGGACGGAGCGCGAAGAGTACGGCTATGAACGCGACGACAAGCGCAATCGCCCCCGTACTGCCCATCACGCCCCACGCGAACGTAGGCCCCACGGGGAACGCCACTGGATCGGCCGCCACGAAGAGAACAAGCGCGCCGATGCCGCCGAGGCACCCCAGCAGCCAGCCGACGCCCGTCGCGAACAGCGACTCAATCGTCACGAGCGCCAACACGCCACCGCGCGTGAGTCCCACCGTGCGGAGCGTCGCCAGCACGCGCCGGTTCGACTCCACCGCGAGGAGCAGGGAATTGACGAGCAGACACAGCGCCGTGAGGATGGCCGCCGCGAACAGGAGCGGACGCGCATAGTCCATTCGCCGCGCCTCGTCGCCCGTAAAGGCGCGCACGACCTGTTCGGACTCCGCCGTGAGCAGATCGTCCGGCGCATGCTCCGGCACCTTTTTCCAGAACGCGGCCGTGCCGTGCGTCTCGTCCTTCAGCACAGCGAACGCGGCCGGGTTCGCGAACACGCCCGGCCACCCCATCGGCAACTTCGCCTCCGCGAGGTAGCCCACGACCTTCGCCGTGAGCGTGCCCTTCTCGCCCACGAACTTGATGTCGGTTCCGACCGGCGGCGGCACACCGCGTCCGAACCGCACGAGCGTGTTCTTCGTGCAGACGAACTCGCAGGCGGACGACGTCGCGTCCGGCCAGCGTCCTTCAACAAGCTGCGTGCAACCGTACGGGTTTTCCTGCGGCGCCGCGGCGATGACCGCCATCATGGGCGGCCCCTGCAGCACGCGTCCGCCCGGACGGTAGTCGATCGTCGTGGCCACCACGTCAAGCTTCAGGTCGGGGCGGGGTCCGCGCCGGCCTTCCGGCCGACGGCCGGGACGTTCGCCGTCTTCGCGGGGCGGAGGCTGTCCGCGACCGAACCGCATGCGGATGCCGTCGAAACGCCAGGCCGCCCACGGCGCCGTGGCGCGCTTCGCAAGCGCGGGCGCCTGCGCGGCGTTCGTGGCCGTGAGGGAGAACGTGAACACGACCGCGCCGACCGCCGCGGCGATTCCGAGGACGGCGCACAGGAAACGCGCCTTGCCGCGCCGCAGCCCGCGCAACATCAGGCGGAGAATCATTTGTAGGTCTCCAGGTAGAGGCGGGAGATTTCGGCGGGATCGTGGCCGGGCGTATCGTGAGAGGCGGCGATCTTGCCGTCTTTCAGGAAGTGCACGCGGTCGGCGGCGGCCGCCACAACGGGATCGTGCGTGACGAGGAGGATGGCGCTTCGCTCTTCCGCGTGGAGTGTCCGCAGAAGGTCGCAGAAAGACTTCGCGGCGGCCACGTCGAGGTTGCCCGTGGGTTCGTCGGCCAGAATCACGTCCGGCTCCATGTAGAGCGCGCGGGCGATGGCCACGCGCTGACGTTCGCCGCCGGAAAGCGCATCGGGAAGACGGGCTTCCATGCCCGTGAGGCCAAGCTTCGCAATGAGCGCAGCGAGGCGCGCCGCGTCCGGCTTGCCATGGTCGAGCCGCACGGGAAGCTCAATGTTCGCAGCCACGTCGAGGGTATCGACAAGGTTGAAGGACTGGAACACCACGCCCACGTGGCGGCGGCGGAATTTGGCCGCCGCGCCGTCGCCGAGCGCCGTCACGTTCGTACCGCCGATTTCGACCGTGCCGGCGTCCGCCGTCAGAAGGCCCGCAGCGACATGGAGAAAAGTGGACTTGCCGCTGCCGGAGGGTCCCATCAGCACCTCGAACGCGCCGGGGGCCAGCGTCAGGTCAAAGCCGTCCAGCACTTTTGTCTTCAGGTCGCCCGTGCCGTAGCCCCGGCAGAGTCCCGTCGCCTTCAATGCGTCCATTCCATTCTTCCTTTCAAGTTCCTTTTGACAATGAAACGAACGGCGCGCCCAAAATGTTCACGTCCACTAGGCGAGGACGGCGTCAAGGATCGCGTCGAGAGACGGCGCGTCGAGCTTTTCGACAACGCCGAGGTCGACGGCCTTCGCGTATTCGGGGTCGATCGGCAACGAGGCGGTGGCGGCGATGCCGTGGCGGGCGGCCAGCTCGCCCACGCGGCTCGGCCCGAAGATGCGGTGCTCCGCGCCGCAGTCGGGACAGCGGAACACGCTCATGTTCTCCACGAGGCCGAGCACGGGCACCTCCATCATCCCCGCCATGCGAACCGCCTTCTCGACAATGAGCGAGACGAGGTCCTGCGGCGAGGTCACCACCACTGCGCCCGTGACGGGCAGGCTCTGGAACACGGTCAGCGGCACGTCGCCCGTCCCCGGCGGCAAATCCACGAACATCACGTCCACGTCGCCCCACGCGACGTCGCTCCAGAACTGCTTCACCGCGCCCGCGAGCACGGGACCGCGCCACACGACGGGGTCGGCGGGGTTCTCCACGAGGAAGTTGAGGCTCATGAGCGCGATGCCGCTTTCGCTCCGGCACGGCAGGATGCCCTCGCCATCGGACATCGCCCGGTCCTTCACGCCGAAGGCGGTGGGGATCGACGGCCCCGTGATGTCCGCGTCGAGAACGGCCACACGCAGGCCGCGTTTCTGCGCCTGCACGGCGAGCAGCTCCGTCACGAGGCTCTTGCCCACGCCGCCCTTGCCGCTCATCACCGCGATCACGCGCGCCACGTGCGCCCGCGCGTTCGCCGGCGCGGCGAATCCGGCCTTCTCGCCGTTACAGCTTCCATCCTTCTTCGACGCGCAGCTCGCGCAGTCATGATTGCAGTCCGACATTTAACTCTCCTTCTTCTCCTTCTCTCGCCACCGGCGGTGAACCCAGAGGTACTGTTCGGGGTATTTGCGGATCGCCTCGCCGAGACGGTCGTTGAGAAGCTGGGTTGCGACGGCGCGGTCGGCGTCCTTCGGGAAGCGGATGGGCGGCCCGCCCACGAGGCGGTACCGGTAGGGCGCCACGCGCACGAAGGACCCCACCACCACGGGATAGCCGGTGCGGATGGCGAGGCGGGCCGCAGACGAAAAGGTTTTGGCCGGACGTCCGAGGAACGTGAGAGGCAGGCCCTTCGACGTATGCTGGTCCATGAGGATCGTCATCGCGGCGCGGTCCTCCACCCATTTCCGCAGAATCTCGGGAGTGAAGCCGTGGTTTTTGTCGATAATCGTCACGGGACCGCGGAAATGGTGGTTCTTCATCCAGTTCGCGACGAGTTTGTTGTTCATCACGCGGGCAATGGCGAACATCGGGCGGGCGAAGGAGAGGAGGTTCGTGGCCGCCTCCCACACGCCGTGGTGGGCGCTCACGAGGATGATGGGGGTGTCCGTCTCCTCCAGGAGCAGGCGCACCGCGTCGGGGTGCCCCTCCGAGACGTCCAGGTGCTCGCGCCAGTTCTCGCGCGTGATCACGTGCGGCACGCGCAAGGCCTCGCACACGTGTCCGGCAAGATGACCCCAGCTCACGCGCGCGATGCGCCGCGCCTCCTTCGGGTCGTCGGTGATCCCCGCCTTGAGGATGTTCTCAACCGCGATGCGCTTCCGGCGCGGGAAAAGCCAGAACAGGGCCCGCGCGAACGCGCTGCCCCAGTCATAGGCTTTTCTGTCCAAGAAATTCATGGCGGGAAGTATACCATTTCCCACCCACCGGCGCAACCCCGCCAGGTCTCATGTCACCTCCACAAACCACGGAATTATGATATACTTTTCCGCATGAAAATATTGCAGATACTCCCCTCGCTCCAGATGGGGGGCGTGGAGCGCGGCACATTGGAGATCGCCCACGCGCTCCAGAAGGCCGGCATCCCCAACGCGGTCGCCTCGCAGGGCGGCCCGATGGTGAAGAGCCTCGAGGCGATGGGCGTGCCGCATTTCACCCTGCCGCTCATGAGCAAGAACCCCTTCACCATGCGCCGAAATGCGGTGCACCTCGCCGAGCTCGCGGAGAAGGAAGGCTTCACGCTCATGCACGTGCGCTCGCGCGCGCCCGCGTGGAGCGTCAAGTGGGCGTCGAAGATGTGCGGCGTTCCCTGGATCGCCACCTTCCACGGCGTGTACGGTACGAAGCCCGCGTTCTTCAAGATGCCCTACAACCGCGTGATGCTCAAGGGGCTCCGCACGATCTGCGTCTCCGAGTACGTGCGCAAGCATGTGCTCGAAACCTACCATCCCGACCCCGCGCGCCTCGTGTGCATCCCGCGCGGGGCGGACACCGATTTCTTCCGTCCCGACGCCGTGTCCGCGGAACACGCCTTCTAGAAGAAGACCCAGCAGTACCGCTTCACCCCGGACATCCCCGTCATCACCCTGCCCGGACGCCTCACCTTCTGGAGGGGGC
>JAFRNO010000645.1 GCA_017430155.1 Kiritimatiellia bacterium
ACCCGAATAAAGGTTGAAGACATGAAGCTGAAACGATTTGCCATTCTCGCCGTTCTGGCGGCCACGCTGGGCGTGGCGGCTGCAGAGTTCCGTCCCGTGGCGGTGACGGCCGCCACCGAGACGTACGGCGCGCGTTTCTCCGCCGAGAAGATGGTCGACGGCGACCTCGCCACGTACGCGTGCTTCCAGGACGACTCGCGCGACGGGTTCGACCCGAAGTCCGACCCGCCGTACGCGGCCGCGCCCGTCACGTGCGCGTTCGTGCTCGACCTCGGCGAGGAGCGGGAAGTGTCGGGCCTCAAGCTCGTCTCGCGCAACTGCTGGGCGGCCACGATGGCGTCGGACGTGAGCGTGTGGGCGTGCTCCGACCCGCGCGGGGCGCGCGACCTCTCGCCGCTCGCCGCGAACGCGGCCCTGCCGCCGATGGTCAACTCCTACGCGGCCTGCGTCACGTGGCCGAAGGCGCGGACGCGCTACCTGAAGGTGCGCGTGAACGACGCGAACCGCAAGCCGTACCGTCCCGGCTTCACGTGGGTGATGTGGGAGTGGGCGCGGATGCACGGCGATCCGCTCAACGGCGACGGCAAGTTCTATAATTGCCAGATCGCCGAGGTGGCGGCGTTCGACGCGCTGCCGGCGGACGCGCCCGTGCCGAACGCGGACGACGTCGCCTTCCCGCGCGGGCGGCTCGAGCGCGACTGGATCTACCAGGACGCGGGGCTCAACGTCGCGAAGGTCTTCTCCTCGGCGAAGGACTGCGAGACGGAGCGCAAGATGGTGGCGAAGGCGCTCGCGGGCGTGCCGGATGGCGAGGCGAAGGAACAGCTCCTCGCCGAGTTCGGCGCGCTCACGGACGCGGAGGCCGTCGGGAACGACTCGCGCTGGCGCGGCCTCTACCTGCGCGCCTGCGCCGCGCGCCGCCGGGCGCGCCTCGCGAAGCTGCGCGCGAAGGCCAAGCAGTTCGTCTACACGAAGAACCACGTGTTCGGCGGCGAGCAGGGGCTCGTGAGCGCGTACGACCAGTGGGACGACCAGGTGAAGACGGAGTGCGGGAACTACAAGGGCTGGGCCGCCAGCCGGAAGGAGTCCCAGGACGGCATGCCGCTCACCGAGATCGGCTCGCAGCTCTGCATCGGCACGGTGAACGCGGACGGCACGGTCTCGCACGAGGTGATTCTCGACAGGCCCGACGGCCTCATCGCGCATCCGAACCTCTCGTGGGACGGCAAGACGCTCGTCTTCGCCATGCGCGCGGACTTCACGAACGACTGCATGTCGCTCTACACGATGGACCTCGCCACCCGCAAGGCGACGCGCATCACCTTCCCCGAGAGGGGCGCGGACGGGCGTCCGCTCGCCGTCACGGACACGGAGCCCGTCTGGCTGCCGAACGGCGACATCGTCTTCACCTCCACGCGCTACTCGCGCATCTGCGACTGCTGGTACCGCGCGGGCGGCGACATCTACCGCTGCCGCGCCGACGGCTCGTTCCTGCGCCGCCTCACGAACGACGAGCTGATGACCGACCTCCCGCAGGTGACGATGGACGGGCGCGTCGTCTTCACGCGCTGGGAGTACAACGACCGCACGGCGCTCTACCTCCATCCGCTCATCGTGATGAACCCGGACGGCACGGGCCAGACCGAATGGTACGGCAACAACTCCGACTTCCCCAGCTCGATCATCCACGCGACGCCCGTGCCGGGCTCCCAGAAGCTGCTGGCCATCATCTCCGGGCATCACGTCCCCTACAAGGGCAAGCTCGCGCTCATCGACCGACAGGAGGGCACGCAGGCCGGCGAGGGCATCGAGTTCGTGGCCGGCGGCGCGCCGGACCGCACGCCGGGCCGCCACCGCCAGGATGTGAAGCCGCGCCACTTCAACGACTTCCGCATCGACGCCTTCGGGCAGGACGGCCCGCAGTGGGTCTCGTGCTTCGCGTTCGGCGAGACGGACTACCTCGTCTCCTTCCAGCCCGAGGGCTGCTGCCGGATGTACGGTCCGTACTGGCCGCGCTTCGGCGCGTACTGGCAGGACGCCGACGGCGCGCGCGAGCTGCTCGCGTACGACTGGAAGCAGTGCGTGGGCGGCGTGGTGCCGGTGATGCCGCGCGAAAGGCCCGTCCAGCGCGTGGACCTCGACCATCCGGAGGAGAACGACGGCACGTTCTACGTGCAGGACGTCTACCTCGGCCCCGGCCTCCAGGGCGTTCCGCGCGGAACGGTGAAGAAGCTGCGCGTGATGGCGCTCGAATACCGCACCGCGCGCCTCGGCTGGTGCGGGAACGGCGGCGAGTACGAGACGGGCCTGAACCAGACGCCCATCTCGCTCAACTCCGGCGCGTGGGACGTGAAGCACGTTCTCGGCGAGGTTGACGTGGAGGAGGACGGCAGCTGCCTCTTCAAGGTGCCCGCGCGGCAGGCCGTGTTCTTCCACCTGCTCGACGGCGAGGGGAAGTGCGTGCAGTCGATGCGCAGCTGGGCCACGCTCCAGCCGGGCGAATACTTCGGCTGCATCGGCTGCCACGAGCCGAAGCGCGGCGCGCTGCCGCCCGATTCGCGAAACGTGACCGCCGCGATGAAGAAACCCGCGCAGGCGCTCAAGCCGTTCGCGAACGGCACGAAGGAGCATCCGCTCGTGAAGCGCCTGCGCACCGAGAAGTGGTACGCGAGCACGGACAACTTCCTCGGCGTGAACGCGGCGCGCTCCACGGACCCCGACGCGCCCGTGGACGGCTTCAGCTTCCGCCGCGAGATCCAGCCGATCCTCGACCGCAACTGCACGCGCTGCCACGACGCGAAGCACCCCAAGCTCAACCTCACGGGCGCGCCGTTCCCGGATGACAAGGTGTGGCGCATCTCGAAGAACTACTACAACCCGAAGCGCGCCTGGACGCAGAGCTATGTGAACCTCACGGCGCACGGCAATCCGGACGCCTGCAAGTGGATGAAGTGGCTCAAGCCGCGCAGCCGCACGATGATGCTGCCGCCGTACCACATCGGCTCGTGCAAGAGCGAGATATTCAGGAAGTTCGACGGCGCGCACCACGGCGTGAAGCTCACGGACAACGAGAAGCGCGTGTTCGCGTGCTGGATCGACCTGCTCTGCCCGTTCGCCGGCTCCTTCGCCGAGGCGAACACCTGGACGGACGAGGAGAAGGCGATCTTCCTCCACTTCCAGGGCAAACGCGTGACGTACGCCGAGCGCGAGCGCGCCGATTTCATCAAAGAGCACACAAAGAAATGAGCGGTAAAATGATCAAGATGGCAAGACTCTTCAGAATGTTTGCCGCGTTGCTGGCCGTGGAGGCTGTTGCGGCCATGCCCGCGATTAAGGTGCGGAACGGAGTGCCGAATGCCGCATTGTTCGCCAGGCGGAACGTGACGGGCAATCAGTATTTCTTCTGTTTGGGCGATTCGAAGTCGACGCCGTGGGTCGAATTTGCCCGCATCGTGGCAAAGGACCTGAACGTGCGGACGATTCCGCATGTCTACCCTGAACCGGCGGGGGCGCGTTTTGCGCGCTACTCGTGCGTGAACGGACAGGCCATCTACGGTGAACGCGTCTGCAGCGGTTATCTTGCCGTGCTCGACTACTCGGCAACGGGAGCGCGGGGCGATGCGAAACGCGAGGCAGCCTATCTCGAGAATCTCGTGCGGGCGATCTACAGCTACCGTGCGACGCATAGCGTGGTCATCCTGCATACGACGCCTTCCCCTTACGTGGCCGAGGCCGAGAAGGTTGCGGATCACTACGGCATTCCCACGCTCGACTTGACGGATGCGAAGGACGCGGCAGAGCGTTCCGCCCGTCTGACGGCGTTTGCCGCCGCGCTTTTCAAGGATGCGGTCGTGCCGGCCAAGCCCGTGCCGCGCAAACTTCCGCCGCCGTTGCATCCGGGTGCGGAGCTGCGTCCCCAAATCGTCTCCTATGAGCATCCGGAGGTCCAGTTCGACGACGGATGGCTCGGCTGGCAGCGCCCGAATGTCCAGCAGGTACGCCATGTCATCGACGCGAAGCGCAAGGGCGCGAAGGTGACGCTGACGTTCACGGGCGGCGAAGTCGGCGTTTTCGACGAGGCGACGCCGCAGTCGTCGGCATTTGCCGCCATGGTCGACGGGGGTGCGCCGCGCGTGGTTGCGCCGCCGGCGGGCGGGAAGGCGTCCCTGCGCCATACGCCGCTTTTCGAGGGACTTGACCCGGCGAGCGAGCACGTGTTGACGCTCGAGGTGCGGGACGATGCGCCGTTGCGTCTGGTCGGCTTCTCGCTCAGCGGTTCCGTCAAGGTGCCGAAGGAGATGCGTTCGCCCCTTGAGCGGATGCGCCTGAAGTTGGAAGCGATGCCGCCGATGGCCTACGAACCGCCGTCCGGGCGATTCGAGTACATTCCCAAGACGATGCGCCGTCTCCGCGAGGGAGGGAACCTGACGATCGTCATGCTGGGCGACAGCATCGTCAACGACACGGCGTCTTCCCGGTTCGAGGAGCTCTTGATGAAGCGCTATCCGAAGTGCCGCATCCGCAAAGTCGTGAGCGTGCGGGGCAGCACGGGCTGCGACTGGTATGCGCAGGAGAACCGCGTGCGCGAATGGGCGCTCAAGTACAGGCCGGACCTGATGATGATCGGCGGCATTTCCCATCGCCCGGATCCCTCGAAAATGCGCGATGTGGTGCGGCAGATCCGTGCTGAAAAGCCGGATACGGAGTTCCTCCTCCTCACGCCCGTCTTTGGTTCGGAGGCCAATGAATGGAATCGGACCTGGACGCCGCAGATCGACCATACGACGCCAAATCCGCGCGCCATCATCGAGCGGATCGCCGCCGAGGAAGAATGCGCGTTCTTCGACATGGCGGGTCCGCTCGGCGTGTTCATCCGCGATTCCAAGATGGCGCGCGGGGCTTTTATGCGCGATGCCGTGCATGCGAACGAACGCGGCTTCGCGGTTTTGGGCGAACTGCTCAACCGCTGGTTCGCGCCTGAAAACTGACACGTGCGCGTCGGCCTCCACAAAGGATGGGAGAGAAAAGATGAAACTACGGGGCTTAGTCATTGGGATTGCCGTGGGTGGATTCGTCGTCGCTGGCGGCGTGAAGGCTTGTGCGGCGAGAACGGCGCGGCACACGGTGGAAGACAGAATGGCGGCGATTGTCGCCAAGAAGCCGAGTCTCAAAGGTGTGGCGAAAAGCGCGGGCGGGAAGTTGCGGATATTCGTATTCAAGAACGAGCGTTCCGTTGAAGTGCACGCACCTGGCTGGAAGGAGCCGCGGATCTATCCGATGACGGCGTTCAGCGGGACGCTGGGTCCGAAACTTCGGGAAGGGGACGGGCAAATCCCGGAAGGCATCTACGGCATTGAATACCTGAATCCGAATTCCAGTTACTACCTTTCGCTGAAGGTCTCGTATCCGAATGCTTCGGACAGGAAGCGCGCGAAGGCAGACGGCCGCACCAATCTCGGCGGCGATATCATGATTCACGGCAAGGCGGTGACGATTGGCTGCGTACCTGTCGGCGACGACGCGATCGAGGAGATATTCTATCTTGCTGCTGTGGTCGGCATCAAGAACGTTTCAGTTGTCATCGCTCCCTACGACATGCGCAAAGGGCGTAATTCCAAGCTGGAACGTTCGCCATTGGCATGGTACCCCGATCTCTGCCGCGAAATCTCAACCGCACTAGATGCCAATAATTAAGCCGCAACGTTTGCCGATAGCTTGCAATTTTACTAGCGACAATCCAATCCATGCTTTGTTCCGCACCGTAATCTTGCCAATCGGGCCTTCGTAATCCGTTCCGCGTCGTAATCTTACCAGTTGACACGTCACCGTTCCGTATCGTAATCGTGTAACCCCGCATACGGCATATCGTTCCGCACCGTAATATTACGCTATGGACCCAATTGTGAGATGGGTGTGTTCAAAGTTAACAAGGTGGTACCGTGAATTTGAGATGGGAGAACGCGTCGCGGACGCTCCGTGTCGGAATCGTCTTGTTCTGCCGAGAAACTCGGGAATGTGGATTTGATGGGTCTGTGCCTGCGCTGAAAGGCACCCTCAGGCGACCCGACGTCGGAGAAGCCAACTGACAACCCGCTTCGGAATGCGCGGAAAGTTTTCCGTTATCGCCGTAGG
>JAFRNO010000646.1 GCA_017430155.1 Kiritimatiellia bacterium
CGCGCCGTTGCGCATGATTCCCAGAATCAAGTGCTCCACCGAGACATACTCGTCCTTCATCTCCTTCGCGGCGTCCTCCGCGCGCATGAGGATGTTGGCGAGGTCGTTCGAAATGTAGAACTTGTCGGCTTCGATCTGCCCCGTGATGCGCGGCTTGCGGTTGATGGATTCCTCCATCTGCGCCGTGAGCGTCGGCAGGTTCGCGCCGATCTTCGTGAAAAGATTGGGGATCAACCCCTGCGAATCCTTCAAGAGCGCAAAAAGGACATGCTCGGCGTCGAACGACTGTTGGCCGTGGTGTTGGGCCACGTTCTGCGCGGCGCCCAGCGCCTCGCGTACTTTCGTTGTGTATTTGTCGGCATTCATGTGTTATTCCTCCTGGCGTCCCATCTCTGAAACGCCACAAAAGGCATAGCACAGACCATGCCACCCGTCAAACCCCCACATTTCGCCGCCCAGCATGTGTCATTTCGGCACATCCGAGCCAACTTGCGCCACGCGCAGGGGGGGGGACGCGTCACATTTCGGACAGAATCTGATCGCGCTTGGTCTGGTACTCCGCTTCCGAGATGTACCCCTCGTTCTTCAAGTTCTGCAGTCTCCGCAACCGCTGTTGCTGTTCAGCCGTGTTGACCTGCGCCGGCTGGGCCGCGGCGTAGCCGGGGAACTGGGCGAACATACGTCCCTTGGGATCCGGTCCGTAGAGGTTCGGGCCGGGCGTCCCGTCAAGGAGCCAGAGGATCACGAGCTGGATCCAGGGCACGACCCAGCCGATGACCGGAAGCAGCGACAGGAGCGGGAACCACAGGATCCACCAGCCGGACATGTTCCTGTCATGCAGACGCCGAACGGTCACGGGAATGGTGGCGATGTAGAACGGAAACGCCCACAGCATCGCCACCAGCAGGTCCTTGAAGAACGTTTCCGTGAAGCCGTCGGGCAGATCGCCCGTGCCGAAGAACAGCGCGAACGCGCCACCCGCGCCGACAAGCGTCAGGACGATCGCCTTTCCCCAATACTCGCTGCGCCGGGCCCGTCCCTCGTACCACGCCGTTGGAACCTGTTCAAACGTCTTGTCCCTGGAAAGGAATATCACGAAGAAAAACACGAGCAGCGCAAGGTTGGCCACAAACGGAAACCAGACGCCGAACATCTCGCCGTAACGCATCATGAGTTCATTGCGCTGCGCAGCCCAGTCGGGCTGGAAGAAAGGAATTGTCTGGACGATGCTGAAAAACACGTTGACGATGATCAGCATCGTGGCGCCCATCGTCCCGATGAACCGCGCCCCGCCCGGCACCAGGCAGCCCATTTTAAAGAGGGGAAGCAGCATCACGAGGCTGGTAATCCCCAACAGAAGCACGAACAGGCCCCTTTGCTGGTCCGTGGACGACAATCCCAATGCCAGAACGACGTGGCAGACGATCATCAAGCCCGTGCCAACCGTCCCGAGCCAGCAGGTCAAAGACTGGCGCCATTTCACGTGGCTCACCAGGAGCACGACGTAGCAGCCCAAGACGCTGGCCCGCGCGCTCCAGCCGCAGATCGTCAGAATACGGCCAAAGGTTTCTGGTTTCAAAAGACACTCGCCGTTCTCCTGGAGACACCAGAAATAGAGCTTCGGGCAGATGCTCAACAATGCATATGTCGCATACGCGAGCATGCCCAGCAAGCCGACCACCAGCAGGCAGACGCTGCGCGTCGAGACCGTCTTGACCGGCGGCTCCTTGTAGTCATAGTCGTAATACGAATCCGCGGTCTGCTCGTTCATGTTTACCTACATTCCTTTCTGCTGTTTTGACTCGTGCCTCCCCCTTTCGGGGGAAAACGGAACTGATTATACCCAATTCTCCCATCCGTTTCAAGTCCAATCAACCCCTTGACAGCCCGCCGCAGTTTCGGTATGTTATGCACGATTTCTCCCCCAGAAAGGAAACGACATGAACAGACGAGACTTCATTTCCACGGGCGCAGGCGCGTTCTTCTTCGCCGCCGCCGGACGCGCGCTCGGCGCCGCCGCACCCTCCAACCGCATCCGCCTCTGCATCGTCGGCTGCTCCCGCACGAAGCTGGACCCGACGGTGGGACGCAACCTCATGCACCCGAAGGGCAACCGCGGACGCGGCTACCAGGTGATGGTCGCCGCGCTGAAGGTGCCGGGCGTCGAGATCGCCGCCGTGTGCGACGTGGACGCCGCCGCCACCGCCTACGCGGCCTCCGAGGTCAAGCGCATCGCCGGCTACGAGCCGAAGCAGTACCGCGACATGCGCGAGGCGTTCGCCGACCCGGGCGTCGACGCCGTCGTGGTGGCCACGCCCGACCACTGGCACGTCCTCGCGGGCGTCTGGGCCCTCAAGGCCGGCAAGGACCTCTACCTCGAGAAGCCGATCGGCATCACCCCCGGCGAGGCGAAGGTGCTCGCCAAGGTGCAGCGCGAGACGAAGCGCATCTTCCAGCTCGGCACCCAACGCCGCAGCTCGTACTCGTCGCAGCAGGCCGTCGCCGCCATCCGCTCCGGCAAGTACGGCAAGCCGCGCTGGGCGAAGGCGTGGTGCCTCTCCGACCGCCCGCGCGTGAACCGCTGTGCGCCTATGCCCGTCCCCGAGGGCCTCGACTGGGACCTCTGGCAGGGCCCGGCCCCGCGCGAGAAGGCGTTCCGCGGCGAGCTCGTGCACTACCAGTGGCGTTTCTTCCGCGGCTACGGCACGGGCGACCTGCCGAACAACGGACTCCACTTCGTGGACATCGCCCGCTGGGCGCTCGGCGCCGGCTGGGCCACGCGCGTCTACGCCGGCGGCGGCAAGCTCTTCTACCCGGGCGAGGGCTTCGAGTACGAGGACACCCAGATGCTGAACGTCAACTTCGCCGACGGCACCTTCCTCACGTGGGAGGGCTGCTCGCACTCGGGCGCGAAGCCGTTCATGGACCAGGGCACGGGCTGCCTCGTGTACCTCGACGACGCGCTCGTCAACTTCGGCCCCGGCGGCGGCACGGCCCTTTTCGACCGCAAGGGCAAGAAGGTCATCCAGCAGTGGAGCGCGAACGACATGTCGCCCGAGCAGATCGCCGGCGGCGTGAACGCGAGCGCCGGCGGCGGCAAGAACGACGCCGTCCACGTCGCAAAGTTCGTCGAATGCGTCCGCAACCGCGACCCGAACACGGCCATGCCGATCGACGAGGCGCTGAAGTCCGACCTGCTCCCCATCTGCGGCAACGTCTCGCTGCTCACGGGCGAGGTCGTGCAGATCAATCCGCAGACCGGCGAGCTCGCCGATCCGAACTGCGCCGCCGCGAAGTACTGGATGCCCCGCTACGAGCCCGGCTGGGACCCGCGGGCGTAGCGCGCTAGTAGACGCGGATCTCGAAGATCCGCGCCGAGGGATCGCCCCACGTCTCCGTCACCGTCACGCGAATCGCCGAGAGGCTGCACGCCTTGAAGCGGTGGATGCGGTGGCGGAGTCCGTTTTCTTTCTCGGACGCGAGGGTCCGCCACTCCTTTCCGTCAAATCCCTCCACTTCGTAGCTCTTCGCGAGCACGGACGGATACGGGTTGAGCGCCACGCGCGACGGCGTGAGGTCCGTGTCGAACGTAAGCCGCACCTCCTGCGCCGTCACCGGCTTCGGGAAGTCGAGGCGGATCGCCTGCGGGAGCGGCTGCAACGGGTCGGAGACCCAGCCGTGCGAACACGCGCCTTCCGGACGCGACACGCCGTCGACCACGTACTCGGGCCGCGAGTCGAACGCCTGACGCACCTGCGGCGTCGCGACGAACGCGTACTGCTCGCCCTTCACGATCGTCCATTTACGGCCGGCGTTCCACGCGCGCCCGTCCTCGGGGCCGATCGGACGGTTGCGCAC
>JAFRNO010000647.1 GCA_017430155.1 Kiritimatiellia bacterium
GATCCACGGCGTGGGGAGGCACGTGAGATGGCACTTGACGGCCACGCGCGCGCCCTTGACCTCGCGGAAACGGTAGCCGGCCTGCGCCTCGGGAATGTCGGGATGGCCGTGGAAGGCGATGACGGACGCCTCCTTCGGCTGGCGTGGCACGAGGAACTTGTTCAGCGGAAAGGGCGGGATGCACTGCCGTTTGAAGGAGGCAACCCAGCTGCGCGGCCACCAGCTGACCGTACCGGCGTGGAACATGGCGCGCGTCTGGAGCTTCTGCGATCCTTTGGTGAAAAGATGTGCCTTGTCCGGATCGCCTTTCTCGCGCAGGAAGAACTCGTAGACGCCGTTTGACCGGCCGGCGTCGAAACGGAAGCAGGACGAGTTGCCGATGAGGGGCCGCCGGCGGAAGATGCGCTTGTAGAATTCGACCCAGTTGCGGATGATGCAGAAGTCCCCTGGACGGTAGTCGAAGAACTTGTCGAGCGGTCCCATGACGAGGGTGTCGAGGTCTAGGCAGAGCGTCGGTCCTTCCAAGTTCGCAAAGCCGTCTTTGAACAGCGTGAGCTTGGAGAAGATGTTCGGCCATTTCCGCCCGGGGACGCCAGGATCCTCGGCGAACGGCACGCACTCCACCTCGGGGCGGATGCCCGTGGCGTCGTTCGTGACGCACACGAACCGGAACGGGCGCGCGAGGTGCCGCTTGACGCCGGCGTAGAGGCGGTTCACGTAGAACGCCCCGTAGTAGCGCCCGTATTTGATGCAGACGACGTTGACCATGGGGGCTCCTTCAGGCTTTGGGACGTTTGGACGCCGCGCGGAATCCGCCGTCGAGCCGGGCGTGCGTAAAAATACCCTCGCCCACGGCGACCTTGAAGTGCTGCGCGCGCCACCAGTGGGTGTTGAGGTTGATTTCCATCACCTGGAATCCGTTGAGCGTGCGCCTTTTCGGATGGGCCTTCGCCCAGTCGAGCAGGTGCAGCATGAGCGGACGCGAGATGAGAAACGGCTGGTCGGTGAAGTTGATGACGGACGAATCGACGACGAGAAAATCGCCTTTCCGCTTGATGTAGGCCGGGAAGCGCCGTTCGGCGTCGGGAATGGCGTAGGGGGCGCGTCCGATCAGCCGGCGGGCCTTCACGGGACGCAGCAGGCGACGGAGGGCGGGTCGCCATCCGGCGCCGTAGTAGCGGGCGAACTTCTTCCCGTCCGCGAAGCCCTGGCCGGGATGCGCGCGCGACCGGCACCGCACGATGTCCGCCTGGCCCGAGGCGAGCAGCGCGGTCGCCTCCGCCAGGTAGCGGCGCGTGAAGGCGGCATCCGTGACGAGCGGACAGTCGTTCTGAAGCATCAGCAGGTAGTCGCCCGTCATCGTGCGGGCGAGCGCGTCCATGCCGCCGAGCAGCCCCAGGTTCGCGGGAGATCCCGCGCAGCGCCACCCGTAGCGCGCGCAGAGCTCGGCGTCGGCCTGCGTCATCGCGTTGAAGAACACGTAGCATTCGTCCGTGCAGGAGGCGAGTTCGCCTCTCCTGTACGACTCCATCGTCCGCGCAAGCGTTTCGGGCGCGCGGTAGCTCAGAACGCCGACAGAAAGCGCGGCGGGGCGCGTCGCGGACGGCAAGGGCCTGGAAGGGGACGTGTTCATGCCAAGTAGTTTACATCTGCCACATGGCAGGTCCTTCACCTGAAGATGACCATTTGACCATCTGGTAACGGGTACATCCGGTACATCCGTGCGTGCATCTGTGCGCGGAGTATGGTATAATTCCTCTGTCTTTCAAACCAGAAGCACAAGGAGAAAACATCATGGCGTTCATCAACGACGATTTCCTGCTGACCACGAAGGCGGCCAAGGAGCTCTACCACGGCTATGCGGAGCAGATGCCGATCATCGACTACCACTGCCACCTGCCGCCGGCGGAGATCGCGTGCGACCAGCGTTGGGAGAACATCGCCCAAGTGTGGCTGGGCGGCGACCACTACAAGTGGCGCCAGATGCGCTCGAACGGCGTGGACGAGAAGTACGTGACGGGCAACGCGTCCTGGGAGGAGAAGTTCAACGCGTTCGCCGCCACGATGGAGCGCCTCCTCAAGAACCCGCTCTTCGACTGGTCCCACCTCGAGCTCGCGCGCTACTTCGGCGTGACGGAGCGCCTGTCGTCCGCGACGGCGGCGAAGATCTGGAAGAAGTGCAACGCGAAGCTGCGCGGGAAGGACTTCTCGGCGCGCGGGCTCATGAAGAAGTCGAACGTGAAGGTGGTCTGCACGACGGACGACCCCGTCGACTCCCTCGAGCACCACCTCGCCATCGCGAAAAAGCCGTTCGGCACGAAGATCCTGCCCGCGTGGCGCAGCGACAAGGCGTCGAAGATCGAGGACGCGAAGGCGTGGAACGCGTGGATGGACAAGCTCGCCGCCGCCGCGAAGGCGTCCGTGAAGACGTGGGACGACTTCCTTGCCGCGATGGCCGCGCGCCACGCGTTCTTCGCGAAGGCCGGCTGCGTGGTGAGCGACTACGGCATCACGGAGGTGTTCGCCGCGCCCTACACCGAGGCCGAGGTGCGCCGCATCTTCAAGAAGGCGCGTTCCGGCAAGGCCGTGACGCCCGAGGAGGCGCTCAAGTTCAAGAGCGCGTGGCTCTACGAGGGACTGAAGGCGGACGCCGCGGCGAACTGGACCGCGCAGCTCCACTTCGGCTGCCTCCGCAACGCGAACACGCGGATGTTCCGCCTGCTCGGCCCCGACACCGGCTACGACTGCATCGGCGAGTGGAACTCCTGCGAGTCCCTTGCGCGTCTCTTCGACCGCCTCGAGCTCGCGGACGCTCTCCCGCGCACGATCCTCTACTCCCTCAACCCGAAGGACACGGAGATGCTCGCGACCCTCATGGGCTCGTTCCAGAAGGGGCCCGACCGCGGCAAAATCCAGCTCGGCGCGGCCTGGTGGTTCCTCGACCAGAAGGACGGCATGAAGAAGCAGGTGGAGGCCCTCGCGGCGCTCGGCTGCCTCGGCAACTTCGTGGGCATGCTCACGGACTCGCGCTCCTTCCTCAGCTACACCCGCCACGAGTACTTCCGCCGCATCCTCTGCGCGAAGCTCGGCGAGGAGATCGCGCGCGGCGAACTGCCCAACGACGTCAAGTGGATCGGCGGCCTCGTCTCGGACATCTCCTACAACAACGCGAACCGCTACTTCTTCGGCGCAAAATAATCTCCGCGGCGCACATTGCGCGGCGGCGCGGAAAATGGTAAACTATACGCCGAATTTTTCACCCAAGAGAAGAGCAAGTGGTTCATGGACAAGAAGAGCAATGAGGAAAAAGAGGTGCGGTTCGCGGAGATCATGAAGGAACCGCCCTACCCGGTGGACGAGGTGTTCGGCCTGATCGCCGAGGCGGCGGGGGCGAAGAAGGATGAATGGATCCTGGCGGCGCTTCAGGCGTTCTCCAACGCGGGGGATTTCGACGCGGCCTATCGATTGGTGGGCGAGTTCAAGTCCGAGCTGGGGGCGAAGTCGCGGGGCGACACCGTCAGGGAATGCCTGAAGAAGTCCACGAGGGACCGGCTCGTCACGTCGTTCATCGAGGCCGTCGGCTTCGGGGTGCGTCCGTTCGCGGAGTCCGTCGGCCGCCTCGGCCGCCTCCTGTCCTTCCAGCCCGGCACGCTCGTGCTCAATTCGGCCTGGGGGCTTGGCGAGATCAAACGCCTCGACGCCTTCTACCGCCGCGTGACGGTCGACTTCCGCACGCGCCGCGGCCACCAGCTCACGTTCGACGCGGCGTGCGAGACGCTCGTGCCCGCGCCCGAGAACCACATCCTCGTGACGGCGAAGGCCGACCCAGACCGCATCCAGAAGATGCTCAAGGAAGAGCCCGGCACGTTCGTGAAGGAGATGCTCGGAAGCTTCGGCAACATGCCCATCACGCGTCTGGAGGAGCTCAGCGCGCAGCACGGCTTCGTGAAGACGGCCAACTGGAAGTCCTTCTGGGAGCGCGCGCGCGCCGACCTGCGCAAGGACAAGCTCGTGGAGATCCCCACGCGCCGCGCCGAGCCGCTCGTCCTGAAGGCCGCGGCCGAATCGTACGGCGACGGCTGGTTCACGGCGTTCGAGCAGATGACGGATCCGAAGTCCATCCTCACGGCCGTGCGCGAGTTCGTCGGGGCCGGCAAGTTCAAGGACCTCGACGACGCCGGCCGCGCGAAGATCGCCGACCGCCTCGCCTTCGCCCTCAAGGGTGCGCGCAAGGTGGATGACGCGCTCTACGCGCGCCTCGCGGCGTGCCTCGCCGAACTCAAGCTCGACTACGCCGTCGTCGCGAAGGCCCGCGTCTATCTGCTGACGGATGCGCGCTATCTCGTCGCCGCGCGCGACCTGCCCGCGAGCGAGATGGCCCGGCTCGTGGCGTTCCTCGTCGCCGAGGACAAGGAGGGGACGGTGAAGGCCGGTCTCTTCGCGGCGTTGCCGGAGATGTGCTTTCCGCTTCTGTCCGCCACGCTGGACCACTACCGCAACGACGGGGCGTGCGAGGCCGCCGTCGCCGACCTGCTCAAGAGTCCCCACGCGCCCGCGACCCTGGTCGTGCTCGTGCTCGGGCGCTACCACGAGATGAAGAAGGTGAAGGCCGGCGAGCCGGGCAAGGAAGTGGAGACGGAGATGGAGGCCGGCTTCAAGCGCTGGTCGATGCTGCCGCCGCTCGTCGTGATCCTCACGCACGCCATCGCCATCGGCGAGGGCCGCCAGAGCGGCGAGACGCTCAAGATGCAGAACACGGTGCGCCGCCTCTTCGCCGACCAGAAATGGCTCAAGGGCATCTTCGACCTGCTGCAGCCCGCCGACCAGGTGCTCTTCTTCGAGCGCTTCCAGGCCTCGACAACCTGGGACCCGTCGACGCACCACACGATCGTCGTGCGCATGACGCACATCGCGCCGCAGCTCGCCGAGCGCCAGGCCAAGGTGTCCGCGCCCGAGGTCGTGGCGCGCATCACCTCGCTCCGCAGCTATGCCGAGCGCAAGGAAGCCTATCAGCGGCTCATCAACGTCGAGATGCCGGCGAACGCCAAGCGCATCGAGTTCGCGCGCGGCTACGGCGACCTCAGCGAAAACGCGGAATACCAGTACGCGAAGGACGAACAGCGCGCCCTCATGCAGAAGCAGACGCTCATGCAGGATGAGATCGAGGCCGTCAAGCCGACCGATTTCGCGGATGTCGCGGCGGACAAGGTGCGTCCCGGCACGACGGTCACGATCACGACCGCCGACGGCGCCGACAAGACGTACACCGTGCTCGGCGAATGGGACAACGACCTGGAGCGCAACATCATCGCGAACAAGACGCGCCTCGCGCAGAACATGCTCGGCAAGAAGCCAGGCGACTCGTTCGACCTGCCGGACGCCGAGGGCAACGTGTCCACGGCGACCATCAAGGCCATCGCTCCGCTGTCGGACGAGCTCCGCGCATGGGTGCAGGTCCCGGCCGGTCTGAGCCTGTGATGAACCATATATTTTCAAGAGGGAGGTTTGCATGAGCGCAAAAGCAAAGAAACCAGCGGCCCAGAAACCGGCTGCCAAGAAGCCCGCCGCGAAGA
>JAFRNO010000648.1 GCA_017430155.1 Kiritimatiellia bacterium
AGGTTGTCCGACTTTACGGACATAGGCCAAACTCCCCGTAGCCCTTTTCTGCATAATCCATAATCACGCCCTTTCATGCCATTCAAGAACATTCATCCGCCCTTGATACGGCCAATTGTCTGCATTGTCGACAATTCCCTTGCGGACAGGGTTGTTACGCACGTATTCCCATGTCTCTGTGTATTGGCTTCCCGTCCGCATCTGTGTGTCCCAGCATCCACTTTGCCACAATCTGGGAGGGCGAGCGTCCACGCGAGCCGCGCACACGGGAGGGCGAGCGTCCACGCGAGCCGCCGCCTGTGTTGTCAATCGTTTCCAATATGCTATCCATTTGTGAAAATCGTATGGCGGACATGTCGCGGGCGAACAGAAAAAATGAATATGATCGGGCATTATCACATATTGCCCTACAATCCATTTGTCGGCATCTACCCATGCTGAAAGGATCAATGACGCCATGTCATGATTGGCAAGAATCTGCATCCGCCCTTCAGTGCATACGGTCACGAACAATATCGTCGAACGAAAGCCAATTGTGTGAACGGAATTTGTTGACGGATGATGGCGGGTGGGGAATGACGGCTCGCGGGGACGCTCGCCCTCCCCTTGCGGCTCGCGGGGACGCTCGCCCTCCCCTTGCGGCTCGCGGGGACGCTCGCCCTCCCAGGGTACATCTATAATTTCCACTCTTATCTCCCCGTCACGATTCCCGCCGTCAGCGGATGATGAACCGGACGCCGGGTTCGCGCACGTCGAGCCAAAGGCCTGTCGCGTCCTTCTTCGTGCGGATTTCCATGCCGTTCACGACCGTCGCCTCCACGGCCTGGCCGTTCTGCGTCACCGTCCAGTTCGCGAGGAGCTCGCCGCCGGACGTGAACCGCGCGAGCGCGTACTGTCCCTTCACGGGCTTGTCGCCCGTCGTGGGGAACGTCACATTTATTGTGCCGCTCGACGGCGCGCTTCCCAGCGTACCCGAACCGACGCAGCCAACCGTGTTGTAGAGCGTGTTCGTGCCGTGCGTGAAATCTATCGGCATCGTGTAGCTCTTCGTGGCGGTGTCCGTGAGCGTCACCGTGCCCTTGAAGCCCGAGATCCGCGCGGGCAGCATCCCGAGGTCCGTCGCCTTCACGACGGCGGATGCGTTGCAGCTGTTCGTGATGTCGAGCGTCATGCGGTTGATGGCGCCGCTCTGGTAGGTGTAGTCGATCATGGAGGCGGCCACGACCGTGCCGATCTTCAGGTTGATGTTGGTCGAGGCGTAGATGTTGCCGCGCGTCAGCGTGTCCACCACGAGGTTGCCGACGCCCTTCTGCGTGGAACTGCCCAGCCAGCCCTGGTTGCAGTGCTGGTCCTGCCGCCGCGCCACCACGTGCAGGCCGTCTCGCAGGTCGCCCACGTGCACCGTGTTGTTGCCCCACACGATCACGTGCCCGCCGCTCCGCCACCGCTTGCCGGACGGCACGTGATATCGGCGCCGTTGCCGGTGAGCGTGCCGATCTTCAGCTCGTTGTCGGCGGTCTCGTCGCTGTTGTTCTTCCCGAACAGGAACCCGTTCGCGCTCCAGGTCGTGTTCGTCCCGTACTGCCCCGTGCCGCCGCCGAGGGAGTAGCTCTTGAACGAGCCGCCCACGGACAGCGTGTCGACCCAGATGAGACAGCCGTTCTGGAAGCCGTAGGACGGGGCGGACACCTCCATGTCGAACCGCCCCTGGAACCGCGCCTGCTTGCCGAAGTTGTAGATGTAGAACGTACCAGTACCGGAGACGTCGCCCGTGTAGGTCTGCCGCGCGGCCTGCTCGCCGTCGCCCGTGATCCTGAACGTGCCGTCGTTGACGATGTCGCCGGCGTACGTGATCTCGTCCGCGCCCTTGGCCGTGAGCCACCACCGGTTGGCGATCACCGCGTCCGGCTTCCACGTGCCCGACTGGAACCGGAACGTGCAGCCGCTCGGGACCGTAAGCGGCGTGCCGTCCGCAAAGGCGGTCGTCCCGTGAAGATAGACGATCTTGAGTCCGCTCATGTCGTATTCCGAGAACACGCCGGCGGGAACGGTCTCCAGCAGGATGCCGCCCACGAGCCTCAGCTTCGCGCCGGCGGGGAACGCGTAGTCGTCCCAGATCGGACGCGTACCTGTAATATAGTGACGACTCGCGTTAGGAGACGCCGAATAGCCGGTACCCCACCCCTGTTCGTATCCGCTCGCAAGGCCGAACTCGTACCAGCCGTCGGCGGCGGGCGTGGGGACAATCGAAGGCACGCCCCGGTCCAGCGAACCCGCCACGCCCAGGATGCCGTCGCCCTCGAGCCAGTCCACCTGCGTGCCGACCGGCCCCGTGCCCGTGTAGACGCCGCGCGGCACGGCAACGCCCTCCACGTACAGGATCTTCACGGCGGCGACCGCGTCCGACGCCAGGTCGAGCTTCGCGCCGTCCTCCAGCGAAAGCCCCACCAGGCCCACGCGGTCGGCCGCCGATACGCCCACCGTGGCGTTCGCGATCTGCACGTATTCGTTCGTCAGCGTGGAGGGCACCGCGCCCTTCGCCTTCTCGGGAACCGCCCACGCGAGATCGCTCCAGTTCTCCGCCGCGCCCGTGCCGGTGTACGCGTAGCTGAAGAAGCGCAGGCCGTCCACGGCGGCATTCGCGTACCGTTCGTCGACTGTCAGGGAGCGGTTGTAGAAGCGCAGGCCGTAGTAGTGGGCGTGCACATAGCCGCTGTTGCCGTTGAGCACCCAGTCGGCGGCGGGCTTGGTGACGCTGACCTTCACCGGAACGCTCGTCTGGCTCTTCACCAAGCCGTTCAGGCCGATGCCGTAACATTCGCTGCTGCCAAACACGAACACGGTTCCCATGCGGAAGCTGCCGAAGTTCGGCCGCGTGTCGGGATTCTGCCCGTTGAAATAGAGGCAGGCTGTCGATCCAGTTCTCTCGAAGTAGATGCTGAAGCTCTCGCCGTTGGCGAAGATGCGCGGATATTTTCCCGACGCGCCGTTGGAGATGACGTTGATCGGCACCTCCATGGTGAGCGAAGTGCGGTCGTAGCCGGGCATGGTCTTGATTATGTGCTGTTTGGCCGTGGAGTCGAAGTAGCGGCCCGTCCAGCTCGCGCCCGTCTGGAGCGTGATGTAC
>JAFRNO010000649.1 GCA_017430155.1 Kiritimatiellia bacterium
CCTTTGACGGATATGGCTACGACGCTAACAACAATCTCGTCGCTTATACGAATGGCACGGGCATCGCGGCCCTCGACACCACTGCCGGCACGGTCACGATCACCGGCGGCGCGGACGTCAACATCGACGCGGGCGCAATCGGCATCAACGGTAACAAGGGCGTGACCGTCAACGGCACGACGACGAAGCTTGACATCGACTCCAATACGGCCGGCATCAGTTCGTCAAGCGGCCCCTACCAGATCTCCGAGGCTGACGTAACGGTTGACGCACCGACGTCGTTCGCCCATGAATACGAGAGCTCGAACGCGGGAAGCGCGGTCAGCACGGGCAAATACAGCGCGGAGGTGCCGGCGGCGGTTCTGGCCAACGGCGAATACGAGTATCTTGAAAGTGGCTACTACATGGTCACCGAAACCGCTCCGGCGGGCTGGGTGGCCTTTTATGACGGCATGTTCTACATGAACGCGGGTGACGCGGCCACGGCGATTGCCGCATGCGGGCTTAACAAGGAAGTCTACATCAACGAAGACGCAAATGCAGCGATCACCGACCGTATCGGAGATAAAGGCAGCATCACGGTTTACGTCCTTCAAGGCAAGTCCTACACCGGTACTGTTTCCAGCACCGGCATGACGGTGACGGACACCGTCGGCGAGACTGTGACGTTCCAAGGCAACACATACGTTCCGCATACATACACGATGGCCGTTGATCCCGCTCAGGCGGCAATGAAGATTGTCAAGGCCGACGACACGGAAACGTACTATCTGGGCTACGCCAACCAATATGCAGCCCCAGCCTGTGACGGCGCCAACAAGGGAATGGCGGCAGGGGTGACGCTCGTTCTGCTGAAGGACTGTGAGTGCTCGCTGACCCTCCAGAAGAATTATGACTGGACATTGGACTTGAATGGTCATACGTTTACTGTAACAAGCGCAGCCATAATTGGGGCAAACAATACGTCTACGCTTACTGTTGTCGATAGCAGCGATGCTAAGACCGGCAAGATCGTGCAGACAAGGAATTCTAACAACTATGCCTGCCTGCGTGCCAACGGCACAAGCACAATCAATGTTTACGGTGGTGAATACACGGGCGGCATGTCGCCGGTTCTGGCAAACGGCGGCACGATCAACATTTATGGTGGTACCTTCCAGGAGGCCATCGCCGCGCCGACGTCGAGCGGCGGCACTTACGTGATCTACGGCGGCAGGTTCGCCGTGGCGCCGGACAGCGCGTACCTGGCCCCAAGCCATGCCGTCTCCGGGCCTGACGGCGAAGGCTATTATACGGTGGGGGCTGCTGTCGCGAAGATCGGCGACACGTACTACCTCACGTTTGCCGAGGCGATTGCGGCGGCGGACGCGGTGGTTGCCGGCGGCGGCGAGGATCCGGTCATTACGGTTCTTGACGCCACGGCAGCGCAGACCAATCCTGACTGGAAGATTGTTGACGGCAAGCTCGTCCGCAAGGTGTATGTGGCGCAGATCGTCATCAACGACGGCGTGACGACGAACAAGTACGAGACGCTGGCCGAGGCCATCGCGGCGGCGGAGAACGGCGATACGGTGGCCCTCCTGGCGGACATCGAGGTCAAGGACAACACCACGGACCAGAACGCGGGTATCTTCGCGATCAATAAGAGCATCACGATCGATGGCGGGAACCACACGGTCAAGGCCATCGCCGACGGGAAGAGCGGGGGACATGTCTTCACTCTGACGGTGAAGGACCAGAACACGGGAGCGTATGCCTCCGGCGACCTTGCCATCACGATCAAGGACCTGATCGTCGACGGCAACAACGTGGCCAAGCACGGCATCAACGTGTACGGCGAGGCCGGACACGCGATTACCGTCAGCCTCAACAATGTCGAGACGAAGAACAACAGGAACTTCGGACTCAATGTCAACAGCGCGGTCGTGAACGCGGTTAACCTCAAGGCGTCCGGGAACGGGTGGGGCAAGAGCGTCGGCATCGATCCCAAGTACCAGAACGCGTCTCTCACCATCAGCGGCGAGAACACGAACCTTGCGGACACCTATTCCGTCGACATGGACAACAGTTCTACAGGGGACGCGAACGCCGCCAGCGTGACGATTACCGAAGGAACCTACACGCAGTTGCTCCAATCGGATTCGGCCAACACCACATTTGCCGTTTCCGGCGGCACGTTCACAAGCGCCGTGCCCGAGCAGTTCTGCGCGGCAGGTTACATCCCCGCGACGCTGGATCCCAACACCGGCATCTACTCTGTGAAGTCGGGCAAGTATCTCGCGCAGGCCGTCACCAACAACGGCGCGACGACGAACAAGTTTGAGACGCTGGCGGAGGCGATCTACGCCGCGTACAACGGCGGCACGGTCACGCTGCTTGACGACATCACGGTAGCAGACTGGGAGCAGAACGTCTATGGACTGCGGGGTTCGTCTGCAGGCTCGGCACCTTGGCCGAACGGCCTCGTGATTGACGGCGACGGCCACACACTGACCGTCACCAGCCTGACGCAGAACTCCATCAACAACGGCGGACACCTCCTCTACAAGGGCGACTTCACGGTGAAGAACCTCACCGTCAACCTGCCGGCTGGCGCGACGGGCTTCGCGCCGCAGACCGGCTCGTTCGAGAACGTCACGTTCAACGGCGGCAAGCGCGCGATGAACCTCCAGTACACGACGGACACCGTGGCGATCGACGGCTGCACGTTCAAGAACACGTCTGGCGCGGTGTTCTACACGGAGGGCGGCACGAAGGTCGCCGTTAACGACAGCATCTTCGAATCCGCCAACCTGAGCGTCAACGGCGCGTGGTCCTTCACCAGCAACACGGTGACATCCTCGTCGTTCGACATCGGCGCAATCTCCGACGACAGCAAGTTCTCCGAGAACGACCTCTCCGGAGCGACCGTGACGCTGTACTCCGACGGCGCAGACCTCAGCCGCAACTACTGGGGCGGCGAGAATATCGACTTCTCCACCAAGATCGCGTCGCAGTCCGGCAAGAACTACACGGCTGTTGTCGACGACTACTACACCAGCATCACCAAGACTGCCGACGGCCACATTGAATCGCTCGACAACATCTACGAGCTGCCGTACGTCGCCACGGTGACGATCGGCGGCAAGACGAAGCGCTACGCCGACCTCCACGAAGCTCTCGTGGCGGGCATGCCGGCCGGCGCTGTCGTCACGCTGCACGATGATGTCGACTTGACGGGCGTCAACTGGGTGCCAATGGGCACATATGAAGCTCCGTTCAAGGGCACGCTTGACGGCAACGGCAAGGTCGTGAGCAACCTGACGATATCCGACGCGAACCTCACCTACGCGGGACTTATCGGCTGCATGGCGGACACCACAATCAAGTCCCTCACCGTCAGCAACGTGAACATCACGGCGAAGGCCGACGTGGGCGGCCTCGTCGGCTGCGCCTACACGGGCACGATCCAGGACTGCAAGGTGACGGGCAC
>JAFRNO010000650.1 GCA_017430155.1 Kiritimatiellia bacterium
AGTTGTACCTGCTGAGCGGGTCGCAGTGGTTGCGAAACGCCGAACGGCAGAACTTGGCATAGGTGCCCCAGCTGCCGCCGCGCTGCACGTGGTTCACGCCCGAAGTCGGACCTTTCGGATCCGTCGCCGCTCCCGACGGATATTCGGCGAACCAGTCCGAGCACCACTCCCACACGTTTCCGTGCATGTCGTAGAGGCCCCAGGCGTTCGGCTTCTTCAGCCCCACGGGATGCGTCGTCTGGCCGCTGTTGCCCGAAAACCATCCCATCTCGTGCAGCTTTCCGGTGCCGCCGTACAGGCCGGACGTCCCCGCACGGCAGGCGTACTCCCATTCCGCCTCCGTCGGGAACCAGAAATGGCGGGACAGCGCGCGGTTGACCTTGAAGATGAACTGTCGGCAGTCTTCCCACGACACGCCGTCAACCGGATGCCGCAGGAACTTGCCGGGTTCCTGCGGATTGAAGAGCGATCCCAGGAACGACTCCTTGTGGCACGACGGATTCGTCTCCATCACGCTTCCCCACTGCGCCTGCGTCACGGGCGTCTCCCCTATCCAGAACCCCCTCGTCAGCGTCACGCTGTGGAGAGTCTCGTCTGTCTCGCGCCCCGGTTCCTCCGCAGGGCTCCCCATCATGAACGTTCCCGGCGGACACCAGCGGAAGCGCATCTCCGCGCCGCCCGGCAGGACGATCTTCTTCACGTCGCCCGGCGCATGCGCGGAGACGAGCGGCCGCGGCAGGCCCATTCCCTCTACGGACGCGCTTCCCTCCGTTGCGGCGGAGGCCCCGATGCCCCTGCAGATCCACTCCATGATCGGCAGGAGGCCCCTTGCGGTGAAGTCTTCGGCGGGCACCAGGCGCCCGTCGGCGTCCTGCTTCGTCTTGTCCACCGCGCTCGCCGTGAAGACGTCGAGCCAACCGTAGTTGTTCGCCACGTGCGTGAGGAACTTCTTCAACACGCCCAGGGCGCCGCCGCACGACGCGATCGTCTCCGCATAGCTGTCGGCCTGCGAAAGCACGATTGCCGCGCGCGGCACCTTGTGGCCCGCCTCTTCCGTCAGCGCGGTGTCCAGGATCGCCTTCGTGATCCAGGTCGCCTCCTGAACGCGCCTGTCGCGCATGCCGTGGACGATCACGTCGCGCAGGTTGATGAGGACGATCAAGTCGTCCGCCTCCCGGACATACCGCTTCAGCTCGTCGGCCTGCTTGGCGAGCGACGGATCGCCCTCCCCGATGCCAAACGCCGTGCGGTACACTTCGCCCGCGAAGTCGAGGAACGACACTTCGCAGACCGTCTCGGGACGCCGCCGCTCCCCGCTCACGCCGCGCTTGAGCGTCCAGTCGAGCCCCTCCAGCTCGTCGCCCGCCGTGGCGGACGGCCACTCCCCCTTGCGCATCCTCTCGACCTTCTCGGCCACGTATGCGGCCGTGGTGAAGTTCTTCGGGTCGAGGAAATAGCCGTACGCGTCCGGATGCGAATACAGGTCGCCCAACCCGGCCAGCATCACCGTCTTGCCCGAGCCTTCAACGCCAACGATTGCGACTTTCCTCATGTTTGCACCCGCTCCTTTCCCTATTTCTGAAGCACGCCCATGGCGGACAAGCCCGCAATCGACGCAAGAATCCAATGGTCATTGGCCCCCAAGGCGCCTGCGAGCAGCAAAAGCAGGCTGCACCCGATCCAGGGACCCGCGTTCTGCTTCATCTCCGCGTCGCCGCGCGCGCTTGTCAATCCGAAGAAGAGCACGCCGAGGAAGATGGCGACGCCCCAGTGTCCGTTTACGAGGCAGCCGAGGGCCGCGCCGGCGGCCGCAATCAACGCCAGGGCGAAAACGCATCCGTTGGCGCGCTGACGCACGACGGGGACGGGTTCGGGCGGCGGGATGAAATCGGGCTGCTGCGGCGGCGGTGCGTAGTCCGCGATGCCGGCCTGGATCCAGTTCATGATCACGCGGAGTCCGGTCGGCTGGAAATCCGGCGCCGGCACGATGTTGCCGTTGTCGTCGATCCACGTCTTGTCCACCGCGCTCGCGGCGAGGATGTCCAGCCAGTCGTAGTTGTTCGCGACATGCGGCAGATAGCGCGCAAGGACGCCTTTCGGCCCGCCGCAGGACCGGATCGTGTTCGCATAGCTGTCCGCCTGCGAAAGCACGATCGCCGCGCGCGGAACCGCGCGGCCGCCGTGCTCGTCCAGCGCGTACGAGAGGATCGCGTTCGTGATCCACATCGCCTCCTGCACGCGCGGATCGTGCTCGCCCTGCACGATGATGTCGCGCAGGTTGATGAGGACGATCAGGTCATCCGCGTTCCGCACGTAGTCCTTGAGCGACTGGACCTCGTCCAGCAGCTCGTAGGGCGTCGCGTCCTGCCGGACGAACGCGCAGCGGTAAACCTCGCCCGCGAAGTCGAGGCACGACACCTCGCACACGTCCCGCGGCCGCTGGCCCTCGCCCTGCCGCTGGCGAAGCGTCCAGTCCAGCCCCTGCAGCACGTCGCCGGCCGTCGCCATCGGCCATTCGCCCTTGCGCATGCGCGCGATCTTCTCCGCCACGTACGAAGCCGTCTGGAAGTTCTTGGGGCCGAGAAAGAACCCGTTCGCGTCCGGATGCGAGTACAGATCCCCCAGCCCGGCCAACATCACTGTCTTGCCGGAACCTTCAACACCGACTATTGCTACCTTCTTCATTACCGCATCACATCCATTTGTCCCTAAGATACCAGACCGCGCCGATGTTCAGCGCCACCATGAACCAGTACACGATCCGGTATGACGTCTTTGACGACTTGTGGTGGAACAGCCGCTGTCCCAGCCACGCCCCCGGCCACCCGCAGCCAAGCTCCAGGGCATGCAGGCATTTCTCGGGAATGCGCCGTTTCCCGCGCACGGCCGCGCTTTTGTCGATCGCGTATGCGATCAACGTGACGAGGCTCATGATGCCGTAGATGTAGAGAAGCATTTTCATTAAAGAATTGAAGAATTGGTTGCGCTCACTTCGTTCGCTATTTTGTGAACCCTTGGACGGGGCGAACAGGATAACCGAGGTTGCGGTAGAGATTGTAGTTCGTGTCGTGGTAGCCCGAATTGAAGTAGAGGTACCACGAGTCGCCGTCGTCCGAGTCCGGGACGGACGACCAGTAGCGGCCGTATGAACCAACACCGTAGATCGAAGTCTTGTCGCCGTAACCGGCGGCGCGAAGAAAGATACTGCCGGAGGCGTAATCTC
>JAFRNO010000651.1 GCA_017430155.1 Kiritimatiellia bacterium
CGAGAATGATTGATCGTACTGCTGAGTTTTTCATGATGGTACCTTTCTGTATAGTGGGTACGCGCTTCTGTCGTCCCAAGATTTGGGACGGAAAGCATCCGTGAAATCTACATAATATTTTCTTGAAAGTGCCCTGTAGATTCAAACGGCAACTTGCGTTCTTAGTAATGTCGGGCAATGGTGCACGACAAATAGGCCTTCAGGCTTCAGGCATCGACTTCGGGGGTCGCCCCTCTACCACCCTGAAGTCGATGCCTGAAGCCCAAAGGCCCAAAAGAATAAAAAGAGGGTGCAACATGAACCAGAAGCTAACGAAAACCAGACCCATCATTGGAATCGCAATCACGGCGATTTCCGTCACAATGCTCGCGGCGGAATGTAAAGACGGGGTCTGCCCGCTGCCAACCGGCGGAGAAGCGGCGTACACTGTCCTGTCGCCCGTGCCGGAGTCCGCCGTGGAGCCGATCAAGCCCGCGACGCGCCTCAAGTCGCTGGACGGCAAGACGATCGCGCTCGTGGGCGGCAGCTTTATGGCCAATGTCACGCATCCCGAGCTGAAGCGGCTCATCCTCGCCGAATATCCAAAGGCGAAGGTCTATCTTCTGAGCGAGATCGGCTCGGCAGGGCCCTACCCGCGCCCGGGCGTGGTGCGGCGCGAGAAAGACGAGTTCCAGCGCAAGCTGAGAGAGTTCAAGATTGATGCTGTCATCTCTGGCAACGGCGGGTGCGGACTCTGCACGCCGAAGGAGACAGGCTCCTGCATCGCCGCAGAGGTGCTGGGCATTCCGTCCGTGATGATCGCCGCGCCGGGGTTCGTGAAGCAAGCGAAGAGCGCGGCGGCTTCGGCGGGGCTCTCTGAGCTGCGCGTTGCGGAATATCCGGGTGCGTTCGCAAGCCACACGCGCGAGGAGCTTCTCGCAAATACGCGCAAGGTGCTGTGGCCGCAGGTGAAGGAAGGATTGACAGGTAGGGCGGGGCGTCCTCGACCCGCCGAAAACGGTAGGGCGGGGCGTCCTCGACTCGCCGATACGGCGCGTCCGGAGGCCGCGCCCTACCAGAATGACGGCAGGATTTCCGGCACCCTCGCCGAAATCCAGCGCATCTTCCTCGATTCCGGCTGGACCGACGGGCTGCCCGTGGTGCCGCCGACGGAACAGGCCGTCGCCGAGTTCCTGCGGTTCACCGACCTGCCACCCGACCAGTCGCTCGGCGCGATCCCGCCCGCGCAGCGCGACGTGACCGTCCGGCACGTGGCCGTGAACGGCGTCATGGCGGGATGCCCGCCCGAGTTCATGCCGCTTCTCCTCGCGTTCGTCGAGGCGATGAAGGACGGCGACTTTCGCCGGACGCTCGCCTCGACCCATGCGTGGACGCCCTACTGCTGGCTGAACGGCCCCGTCGCCCGCCAGCTGGGATTCGACTGCGGGCAAGGCGAGATCTGCGAGCCGAAGAACGCCGTCCTCGGGCGCTTCATCAACCTCGCCCTTCTCAACCTCGGCGGCTACCGCGTGAAGGAGAACCGCATGGGCACGTTCGGCTACCTGATGCCGTGGTGCCTCGTGGAGGACGAGGCCGCCGCGCTGAAGATCGGCTGGAAGCCGTACCATATGCAGCGCGGCTACTCCATCGACGACTCCACGCTCACCGCCGCCTCGTCGATCAACTGGGGGAACAACCTCGTGCCCGCATCGTCCGACGGCGAACGCATCAAGGACATGATGGCGTGGGACGCCGTGGAGAAGTCGCAGATGGCCGTCGCGAGCGGCATGCCCTGCACCTACCGCACGTTCTTCGTCACGGAGGGCGTCGCCCGCGACCTCGCGAAGACCTACCAGACGAAAGACGCTCTCTGCCGGGCGTTGGAGGACGCCGCGCGCATCCCGCTCGGCGCGCGCGCGTTCGCGAACTATTGGGGCAACCCCGGCAGCGCGTTCGATCCCGAGCAATATCCGCTCTCACGCGACGAGGACCGAATCGCCGACAAGGAAGGCTCCGCCTCGACCCAGACGCCGCCGTGGCTCGCGTGGACGGGCGCGGCCAAGATGGAGACCGTTCCCGCGATGGCACCGGGCAAAAGCGCGTTCGTCGTGACGGGCGACCCGTCGCGCAACAAGTCGCTTTGCGTCCCCGGCGGCGGTTTCTCGACGATCAAGATCGCCCTTCCGAAAGCATGGGACGCGCTCATGGCCGAACGCGGATACAAACCGCTCTCCGACTTCCGTCTCGCAACGGATCTCACGCCGGACACGCCCCCTCCCGCGTTCCGCGATCCCTCGCGCCGCCGTCCGCCTTCGCACTCCGGCGCCCGCGGCGATTTCGACCGTGGCAATTCTGGTCGCGGCAATTATCCCCGCAGACGCCGATTCCGCTGAACGGAAAAAAATGGTATAATTCCGACGTTGAATGAGCCCAGACCTTGAAGCACTTGCGCGCGAGCTGGACGAACTTGGCAAGACGCCGGCCCGACGCGAACCGGACGTGCCGCCCGACTTCGGCGGCACGGACTGGCGTCTTGTGCGTTCAATCGGCAAGGGGGCGATGGGCACGGTCTACGAGGCCGAACAGATTTCCCTCGCGCGAAAAGTCGCGATCAAGGTCCTGCCGGTGGCGGTCTCGTCGAATCCCTCGCGCCGCGCCCGCTTCCTACGCGAGGCCCAAACGCTCGCGATGCTCCACCACCCGAACATCGTCAAGGTCTATGCGGCGGGAACAGCGGGTGAACGACTGTTCTACGCGATGGACATGGTGCAGGGGACCGACCTCAGAAGCGTCAAGCCGGCGGGTGCGAACGACGTGGCCATCCTGGGGCTCTCCGCCGCGCAGGCCCTCGCCTACGCCCACCGCTGCGGCGTGATCCACCAGGACGTGAAGCCGGCCAACCTTCTGGTGGACGGAGAGGGCAACCTGCATCTCGCGGACTTCGGCATCGCCGCGCTGCTGCAGGGTGCGGCTTACGTGGCCTCCAGCGGCGGCACCCACCGCTACATGGCGCCCGAAATGCAGAACGGACGCGGCATCGCCTCGCCCGCAAGCGACCAGTACGCCCTCGGCGTAACCCTGACCGAACTCGCGCAAGGCGCGAAGGACAACCGTGTTCCGTCGGACCTCGCGGCGATCTTCAACAAGATGACGGCATCCGAGCCAGACGCCCGCTATCCCGACATGGAGGCCGTCGCCGCCGACCTGCAGCGCTTCCTCCGCCACGAACCC
The DNA here is from genome assembly GCA_017430155.1 of Kiritimatiellia bacterium. Lineage (GTDB taxonomy): Bacteria > Verrucomicrobiota > Kiritimatiellia > RFP12 > UBA1067 > RUG572. Next base: position 3,211 of record JAFRNO010000651.1, read on the forward strand.
GTGCGGGCTCAGCCGCCCTCCCTCGTCCGACGGTTCTCCCTCTGGACGCGGCGCAACCCGGCGGCGGCGATCGGCGCGGCGGTCGCGACCGTGTGTCTTATCGGATTCATCCTGGCGCTGGCATTCGGCTTCGTCCAGTCACGGCGCGCGTTCGTGCAGACCCAGGCCGCGCTCGCGCAGACCCAA
>JAFRNO010000652.1 GCA_017430155.1 Kiritimatiellia bacterium
CACCAAGATCCGCTACTACTGCCTCTCGAACGAGCTTTCGGTGGGTCCTACCTACGCCTGGTTCGCGAAGCACTGGGACAAGTACGCCGAGATCAACCGCGAGATGCAGCGCGCCTTCATGCGCCACGGGCTCGACATCGGACTGCAGACGCCCGATTCGTCGGGCTACTCCCGCATGGCCGACATCGACTGGGCGATCACGAACATCAACGAGCAGACGGACACCTACTGCTGGCACTGCTACGAGCGGAACCTCCAGCCGGGCGACCCCGCGCTCTACGCAAATCTCTCCGCCGCCTTGACCAATCTCGTCTGCAAGGCCCTGCGCACGGAAAAGCGCCTCTCGCTCGGCGAGTTCGGCTTCACTGGCAAGATCACGCCCTACGGACAGGGATGCATGCGCGACGACGGACACGACGCCTTCCGCCATCCCGGCAGCGAGTTCTCCCGCCGCGCGGCCATCTCGCGCGCCGAGATGGGGCTTGCCGCGCTCAACGCGGGCGCCGTCTCCGCCGTCTCGTGGACGATGGTCGACTACCCCGATCCTTTCCTGCGCGAGGACGGCGACACGCCGGAGGAGAAGGCCCGGTATGACGTGGCGCGCTTCTCCGGGTTTGGACTTGACGTCCGCTACAACAAGAACGGCCTCTTCCGCTGGTGCGACGACGACCGCGACTATTCCTCCTATCCCGACCTCTACACGATGGGCTATCTCGCGAAACTGTTCCGCAAGGGCGCGCGGGTGCTGCCGTGGACGACGGACGACGACACGCTCCGCGCCGGCGGCGTCACGAATCCGAACGGATCCGTCTCCTTTGCCGTGGTCAACTGGGGCGACGCGAAGAAGGTCACGCTCGCGTTTCCGCTGGCGCCGACGCGTCCGCTCCGCGTCTACGAGCACGATTCAGAACATCCGCCCATCAACGCGTTCAACGACCTGCAGCCCGCGAAGGGCACCGTGACGGCGGTGGACGGAGCCGTGACGGTTGCGGTTCCGGCGAAGTCGATGACGTTCCTCACGACCGACTACGAAGACCATGTGCCGGCCGAGGTCGCCAACGTCCGCATCGCGAATGGCGTCCTTTCCTGGGCGGCCAGCAAAGAGTCCGAACACCGCTACTACCGCGTGTACAGGGACGGCAAGCAGATCGCCTCGACGGTGGCGACCAGCCTTCCCGTGCCGGGAGCCGTCGGAGGCGACTTGAAACGCTTCACTGTGAAGAGCGTAGACAAATGGGGCAATGCGGGGAAGTGAAGACCGAATCGCAGAACGCGTTGGACGGCGGGTATTCCCGCACGGGGGGAATTATGTTAAACTATTCACCCCCTTTTAAGACGATTCTGGAGAGTCAAGAATGGCGACGATAGACATGTTGTGCGCGGTGTCCCCGCTGGACGGCCGCTATGGTTCGAAAGTCGACGAGCTGCGCGAGGTCTTTTCCGAGTACGGCCTCGTGAAGCGGCGCGTTGCGGTGGAGTGCGCGTGGCTCGCGGCGCTCTGTGCCCACCCCGGCCTGCCGGAGTGCCCGCCGCTCGCGGCGGACGAGGCGGCCGCGCTCGCGAAGATCGCGGACGGCTTCACCGTGGCCGACGCCCAGCGCGTGAAGGACATCGAGAAGACGACGAACCACGATGTGAAGGCCGTGGAGTACTTCATCAAGGAGAAGATCGCGGGCACGCCGCTCGCGGCGCGTGGCGAGTTCGTGCACTTCGGCTGCACGAGCGAGGACATCAACAACATGTCCCACGCCCTCATGCTGCGCGACGGCCTCAAGGCCCTCCGCGCGGCGCAGGACCAGGTCACGGACAAGGTCGCCGAGATGGCGCGCGCGTTCGCGTCCGTGCCCATGCTCGCCCATACGCACGGCCAGCCCGCCTCGCCCACCACGCTCGGGAAGGAGCTCGCCGTGGTCGCGGCGCGCCTCCGCCGCCAGCAGGAGGAGATCGACCGCATCGTGCTGCCCGCGAAGATGAACGGCGCCGTGGGCAACTTCAACGCCCACCTCTCCGCCTATCCCGACGTGGACTGGGAGGCGCTCGCGCGCGGCGTGATCGAGGGCTTCGGCCTCCGGCAGAACCGCCTCACGATCCAGATCGAGCCGCACGACGGCATGGCCGAGTTGTTCGACGCCCTCCAGCGCTGGAACACCGTGCTCCTCGACTTCGACCGTGACGTGTGGACGTACGTCTCCTTCGGCTATTTCAAGCAGAAGACCGTGAAGGGCGAGATCGGCTCCTCCACGATGCCGCACAAGGTGAATCCCATTGACTTCGAGCACTCTGAAGGCAACCTCGGCCTCTCGAACGCCGTGTTCGGGTTCCTCGCGCGCAAGCTGCCGATCTCGCGCATGCAGCGCGACCTCACCGACTCCACCGTGCTGCGCAACATGGGCGTCGCGTTCGGCTACGCGCTCGTGGCGGCGAAGTCCACGCTCAAGGGCCTCGGCAAGCTCGAACTCAACGAGGCGCGCCTCGCGGAAGATCTCGACCACAACTGGGAGGTGCTCGCCGAGCCGATCCAGACCGTCATGCGGAAGGTCGGCATGGACCACCCGTATGAGCGGCTGAAGGAGCTCACGCGGGGACGCCGCGTGACGCCCGAGATCATGAAGCAGTTCGTCGAGGGGCTTGACCTGCCCGCCGACGACAAGGCGCGGCTCCTCGCGCTCACGCCCGCCACCTACATCGGCAAGGCCGTGGAGCTCGCCGGCCTCGTGTGATGGCCTTCGGCATACCAGAGTCGACGATCGAGGAGATCAAGTCGCGCACCGATCTCGCCGACCTGATCTCGTCTTATGGCATCCAGCTGCGCCGCGCGGGCGGCGGCTACATGGCCTGCTGTCCGTTCCACCACGAGAAGACGCCGTCCTTCCACATCCACCCCGACAAGGGGTTCTACCACTGCTTCGGCTGCGGCGAGTCGGGCGACTGCATCAAGTTCGTGCAGAAGCAGGAGGGCGTGTCGTTCATCGAGGCCGTAAAGAAGCTTGCCGCCGGATGCGGCGTGACGGTGGAGGAGAAGGAGGACCCGCAGGCCGGACAGCGCAAGCGCCTGCTGGAGCTCCATAGCCAGCTCGCCGACTTCTTCCGTCGCTGCCTTTTGCAAGCGAAGGAGGCGGAGCCGGCGCGCGCCTACCTCGCGAGCCGCGCGCTGCCGGACGCGATCGTCGCCCAGTTCAAGATCGGCTACGCGCCACTGTCCGCGGAGGCGATGCGCACGTGGGCGAAGAAGTACGGCTTCTCGGACGACGACCTCGTCGCCGCCGGCGTGCTGCTGCCGCCGAAGTTCGCGGGCGGCTCCTGGTACAACCGCTTCGGCGGACGCCTCATGTTCACGATCACGGACCGCCAGGACCGCGCGATCGCGTTTTCGGGGCGCATCCTCACGAACGACAAGAAGAAGGCGAAGTACGTCAATTCGCCCGAGACCGTCCTCTTCAAGAAGTCGAACGTGCTCTTCGCCCTTGCCCATGCCGCGCCGTGCATCGTCAAGTCCCCGCGCCGCGAGGCCATCGTGTGCGAAGGGCAGATCGACGTGATCCGCTGCCACGCCTGCGGTTTCCCCGTGGCGGTCGCCTCGCAGGGCACGGCCTTCACCGAGGAGCACGTGCGCATCCTCGGGAAGTGCGCCGACTCGGTGGCGCTCGTGTTCGACGGCGACGGCGCGGGCCAGAAGGCCGCGGTGCGTACGGGGGGCGAGTTCCTCGCGGCCGGCATGCCCGTGCGCGTGGCGTCTCTTCCGCCGGGCGAAGACCCCGATTCTTTTCTGCGCACGCAGGGCCCGGAGGCGTTCCAGGCGCGCCTTGACGCGGCGGAGTCCGTTACGTCCTTCCAGGTGCGGTCGCTTCTCGCGCACGAGACGAAGCCCTACAGCCTCCGTACGGTGACTGACGTCAGCCGCGCGGCGCTGGAGACGATCGCGAAGTGTCCGTCGGCTGTCATGCGCGCCACGCTCATCGATGAGGCCGCGTCGCTCCTCGGCGTGCCGTCCACCGCCCTGCAGGAAGACTTTCTCAAGGCCGCTGCCGCCGCGAAGCGCCGTCCGGCGCCGCTCCCGCCCGTCCAGCCCGAACCCGACCCGGAGGTCGAGAATGTTTCGGAGCCCGTGCCATTGGAGGGCGTGGACGCCGCCTCGCCGCGCGCGAATCCGCCGCCCACCACCGAGACCGCGCTCTGCGAGTTCCTGATGGAGCACGAGCGCGACGCCGCGCGGCCGTCGCTTGAGCTGCTTCTGGCGGACTACATGCCGGATGCCGTGCTCGCGCACCCGTTCACGCGCGCGTTCGTGGGTGCCTGGCGCGCCGGGGAGGCATCCGGCGTGGATGCGATCACGGCCCTGCGCAGTGACCTGTCGCCTGAGATGTGCGTGTGGCTCGACCATATCCTCCTGAACGAGGAGAAATCCGTCTCCAGCGAACTCTCTCCCGAGAAGATCCTCCAGGGATTCCTGCGGAAACTGTGGATGGAGGCTGTGCGCCGCCGCCAGGGCGAACTGCCGGCGGAGTCGACGCCCGAGAACGACGCGGCGCGCCTCCGCTATTCGACGCTCATTCGCCAGCTGCAGCGTGGTGTGTGGGACCGCGCCCGCGCCCTCATGTGCCCCGCCACGCTAGCAGCCCCTGAGAGCTGAATTTTTTTCAATTTTCCCCCTTGCGCGGGGAACGGGGGTCTGATATACTATTCGGCGTTTTCACGACACCAAGTGCGAGCTTAACTCAGTTGGTAGAGTGCCACCTTGCCAAGGTGGTTGTCGAGGGTTCGAGTCCCTTAGCTCGCTCCATTCATGGAGTTGTGAAGGCGGTGAATGGGAGCATAGCTCAGCTGGTAGAGCAAGTGACTCTTAATCACTGGGTCGTGGGTTCGAATCCCTCTGCTCCTACCATTCATAAGCGGTTGCGGCTAGGTAGCTCAGCTGGTAGAGCAACGGACTGAAAATCCGTGTGTCAGCGGTTCGATCCCGCTCCTGGCCACCAATTCCAATCTAACTCGGAGAGAACTCCGGTTTTTTGTTTTTTATCGATTAGCGTATAAAGCTCCCTTTGATCTGATCGCTTTGCGCCACATTTGCGCGCTTGGGAGGGGTCATGGTATAATATGGGCATGAACACGCTTGTAAAAGGGTATGGAAACGCCAGGCTGTGGGCGGCAATGGCCGTCCTGCTGTCGTTCACCGTGTTGGGACTCCGCATCGAGGTGCCGCCGGGGGCGGTGCCGGAGCATGCCGACACGGAGGTGTCGACCAACATGCCGTTCAGCGTGGACGGCGAGCGCACGCGCGAGATCAAGATGCGCTTCGCGCTCGACGGGTGCGCGTCGAACTGCATCCAGGTCGCGTTCGGCAGGGATGCGGACGGCGACGGCGTCCTCGGCGCGGACGAGTCCGAGACCCTGTACGGCTGGCGGAACGGGCGCTACTTCGCGGAGAGCGTCGCCGACGGCCTCCGCGTGGAGGAGCCCGACCCCGGCAGCGCCGCCTCGTGCGTGCTGACGGTGAACCTCCTCCTGAAGAAGGGCGAAGGGCTGTCCAGGTTCGCCGCCACGAACGGCGTGGGCGTGGCCGTCTTCACGAATCTCAGCGCCACCGCCCAGAGCTGGCTGTACAAGCCCGACTGGAACATGATGCGCGTCACCCGCCGAGGACCCGGCGTCCCGGCCGAATGGTTCACCTGCGACCTCAGTTCGTATTACCTCTACATCCTGATGAGGTGACGCCATGATTTCGAGACTCTGGACAGCTTTTCTCCTCTCCCTCGCGTGTGCGTCGACCATCGCGTGGCTTGTCGCTCTCATGCACGAGAAGGACGTCCGCCCCGTGCGAGACCTCGTGGCGTTCTTCAAGAAGCAGTCGAAGGCCGGGCGCGTCATCCTCGGCACGTTCTTCATCGCCATGTGGATGTTCGCCAGCGTCAAGCCGGGCGACGGCGGCGGCAACGGCGGAGGCAATGGCGGCGGCACGAATAGCGTACAGAATGTTGCCAATGTGGGAGTGTTGCCAATTACCAGTACCAATGCCCAATTGGAGGGAAGTGTTCAATTGGAAAATGGCAACATTGGGACCGGCAACAATTCCACAATGGCAACATTGAACGGCGATCCCTCGTCCGTCACGGACGAGTGGTCGGACTTCACGCCCATCACCTCGACGAACACCACGCGGGCGCTGGAAGGCGACGATTTCCGCCGTGGCTTCGTCCTGGCGCGCGTCGGCACGGGGGAGGCGTTCACCTTCGCAGCCCCCTCCGGAGCGAACGTGTGCGCCGACTGGCGCGCGTTTGGCGCGGCGGAGGACTGGATATACCTTGCCTTCGAGGATTGGGCGTTCCGGCTTGGCACGAACGAGGTGGACAGGCTGCGTGTGTTCTCCTTCGGCAAGGTCGATCCGCTCGTCAGAGACGCCGAAGGACACATTGCGACGAACTGCTGGTTCGCGCCCTTTGTCGCCTCGCTCGGCATCGTGCCGCAAGCCAACTGGCCGCTCGTCGCCGGCAACGAGAATGCCGCGCCGGAAGACCTCGCGCCCAGCCAGTTCTGGCATTTCGTCACGCCCTCAAACACGCTCCAGCTCACATGGCAGAACGTGCTTCTCGACCGACTTACGAACACGCCCGTCAGCGTCCAGATGGAAGTCTGGCCGTCCGGCCGCTTCACCTACCGCTACGACCTCTCCCGCCTCGACGTCGATGAAGTGACGAACGTCCTCGTGGGTGCATGTCTCGGCGGTCTCGAATGGGCGACGAACTCCATCCCGACCAACCTCACCTCGCTTGCGTTCTACCCGCTTTCGCCGGAGGACGCCGCGAACGGGGACCGGGACGGCGACGGGCTGTCCCTCCTCGACGAGCTGTTCGCGTTCGGAACCGATCCCGACCTTCCGGACTCCTCGGGCGACGGCATTTCCGACGGCGAGGCCGTGTCCCTGGGACTCGATCCGCTCCTGCGGCACGTCTCCGACGCGGACATCCTCGCGCGCGTGGCCTCGTCCGCCACGAACGAGGCGTTCCTCGCCGGGAACGTCGTCTCGACGAACGTGCTCGCCGCGTGGGCGCTCCTCGACGGATTCGCCGCCGACTGGCCGCCGGGGACGACGAACGTCCTGTGGGAGCGGTCGTTCGACGTCGAGCGCACGAGCGCGTGGCAGCAGTACTTCGTCTCGGCCTCGCCGTCCAACGCCGCGCCGTGGTGCCTTGACGGCCTGCTGCTCGAGTGGGCCGTGGACGGCGAGACGCGCGGCTCGCTCGCCGTCTCGCCCGCCGGCGACAGCTGGCGCGTGCCGCTCGCGCCGGACGACTTCCCGACCAAGATCACCCTGCGCCTCCGCGCGACGGGCGCGGGCGGGGTGCGCTGCCCGACGCCGCTCCACCTCGCCGCCTACGCGCCGGACTTCCGCGTCGACGGCGGGCAGGTGGTCACGGGGCAGAGCGGGAAGAGGTTCTTCGTGTTCACGGAAGGCTCGGACTCGGAGATGCTCCTCGTGGTCGACCACGCGCGTCGCCCGCACCGCGCGCCGCCCGGTGCCGACGAATGCGACATGGCGCAACTTTCGGATTTCGAGATGCAGACCGGTGGCCTCTCGTTTGACGGCAACGCATCCGGCGGCGTCGTCGCCGCGTGGCGTCCCGGAATCTACGGACTGCCCGACGTCCCGCTTGGCATCGCCGGAACGACGGGCGTCTCGCCCGGCGGAAACCGCCGCGTCCGGGGCGGCGGGGGCGGATCGGTCGTCGTCCTCGACCCGTCGGCGGGATGGGCGTGCAGCGGGCATGGGTGCGGCTACGACGGCCTCGGCTACGACTGGGGCGACGACGGCTACTACGAGGAGGAGTACTATCCGCTCGACTCGAAGTGCCTGCGCAAGAAGTGGTACCACGACTGGGGCGGGGGCTGGTCGCACGACGGCTGCGAGTTCTGGGTGTCGAGCGGCGTGGGGGACGACGACGGCTACGTGACCACCTCGGCGGACGGCGGTTCGGGAAAGGTGTACGTCGACGGCGTGGAGGTCTGGTCGGGATCGGCCGAACACACGTACGACGACTACGGCTGCGGCGGCGGCTACCACGAGGACTATCTCGGCGACGGATGCGACAGCTGCGACGACGACGACAGCGACTGCGCGGACGGCAACTGCGACTCCCTGGAGGGGGCCTCGCTCGCTTCGCTGAAGTTCCGCATCCCGCTCGGCGCGCCCGTGAAGGGGCAGGTCGCCGGGTTCGTGTGGTTCTCGACGGACGTGCCGACCAACATCTCGAAGTCCACGTTCCAGCTCCTCGCGCACCCCGACGCCTCCGTCACCGACGCGACCGAAAACGGCACGCGGCGGATCGCGTGCAGCGACTCGCGCGGCCGCGACCTCCGCATCGCGGACATCGAGAATGGCGTGCGGGTGACGATCTACGACACCGCCGCGCAGACGCTGGAGCACACGTGGGAGATCGTGAACGTCGACGGCAGCGCGTCACATGTCCGCCTCACGAAGATCAGCCGGCTGGACAACGTCATGTCGGACGAGACCTTCTCCTACATCGACGGCGACTGGGTGCGGTTCGACAACGTCTCGCAGGTCGGGACGCGCCTGACGGTTTCCGGCGACTTCTCCGCCTGGGGCGACGGCGTCGTGACCGAGACCCGCACCACGTACGACCTGGCGGGCGGTACGCTCGGGACGGACAGCACGGAGAAGCGCCGCGTCGGCGAGTGCGACAACGCCGTCGTCCGCGAGACCTACCGCTCCGAATCCACGGGGTGGAACTGGAAATGGTCGCGGGCGGACTACTGGAACGACCCCTCGTACTCCGCCCGCCACGGCCAGCCCCGCCTCGTCTGGGGCAACGCCCGCGCGTGGACGTACATGGACTACGACGAGTTCGGCCACGAGACCCTGCGCGTCGAGCAGCGCGGCAGCGCCGCCGTGCCGGAGGAGTTCCCCTACGTCGTCTCCAACGTGCTGTACGACGCATCCACGCTCGTCAACGCCTTCGTGACCGTGCGCGACTTCGAGCCGCTGTCCGGCGACTCGCGACACCAGGACGACGCGGCGCGTCCGCGCGCCGAGACGCGCTACGTCGTGACGAACGGCGTCGCGACCCTCGTCGCCCGCACCCTGACGCGCTACACCCGCCTGACCCGCGACGGCTACGCCGCGATCAAGAAGGAAACCTGGCGCACCGGGGCAACGGGCGTCTCGCCCGTTGACGCCTACTCCTACGAGATCACCTACGCCTCCACGGGCGACGGAACGCCGCTGCTCATGCGCGACGCCGTCGCCGAATCGCTCGACGAGAACGGCATCCTCACGGTCAACGCCTACGCGCTCGACGGCAATGCGCTCACCTGCACCACGCGCCGCTACGGCCCGAATCACGAACCGCAAACCACGAACCACGAATTCCCCACCTACGAGGTCGTCGTGCGCAACGCCTCCTACGGCACGGTACTCCGCGACACGGTCCGCCTGACCGACGGCGACGCGGTCATCGCCGACGAGCAGTCGATCTACGACGACCAGAACCGTCTCCGCTCCACGACCTTCCTCGACGGCACCTCGCTCACAAACGCCTACTCGTGCTGCCGCCTCCTGTGGAAGCGCGACAGGGAAGGGCGCAAGGTCCTCCGCTCCGCCCGGACAGGCACCGACCACCTCTACAACGCGATGGAGGACGTGTGGCTCGCCGACGTCTCCACGAACGGCCAGTACCGCGTCACGCAGCATTTCTACGATGCGCTCGGGCGGGAGACGAACCGTGTCGTGTACGCCGGCTCCGCGCTCGGCGCGGCGACGGTCGCCTCCGCCTCCGACGGCAAGGCGTACCCGACCGTCACGGCGACCTATCCCTACGGCGGCGACGACTACTCCGTCAGCACCGACGAGCGCGGAAGGGTGACGATCCGGCGCGTCGACATCCTCTCCGACTGCATCGAGACGGGCGAGACCGTCTACACGAATGGCGTCGAGGTCGTGAAGACGAAGAGCCGCTCCTACTTCGGCGGCGGCTCGTCGATGCGCCGCGAGTGGGGCGGCGTCAACTGGACGGAGGAGCGCCGCTTCACCGACTACGCCGCCGACGGCAGCCGCATCGACTACGTGGTCACCGAATCCTCCGATTGCGGCGTCGTCACCAACTCCGTCTCCACCTACGACCTCCTCGGCCGCCTCGTCACGTCCGCCACGCCCGCAGGGGCAACGGGCGTCTCGCCCGCTGCCGGCTGGAATGTCACATCCAACGCCTACGACGGTGCCACCTCCCGCATCCTCACGGCCACGTTCGCGGCAGGCGACGTCGTGCGCACCACGCACTACATCTACAACGACATCGGCGAGCAGGTCGGGACAATCCTCGACGGCGTCTCCAATCGAACGGACGTCACATACGAGTGCGTCTCGAACGAGTGGTGGAAGGTCACGGCTAATTCCGTCGTCGGCCCGAGTACGAACACTTGCACCATCACCTGCACGCAGCTCACCGGCCTCTCCGATTTCTGCCGCCGCCACACCGTGACGATTTCCGGTGGGGCGGACGCAATAAATTGCGTCCCTCCCGGTACGCCCCTGGGAGGGTCGCAGCTTGTTGCGACCGAGACGCTGTTGACCTACGATCCCTCTACCGGCATCGAAACCGAAACGGGCACATCCACCGTCGCCCCGACAGTCACCCGCCGGCACCTCCACGGCGTCCTCCTCTCGACTGAAGCACTCGGTGAAACGACCGCCAGCTCCTACGACGCTTTCGCCCGCGTCGCCCAGACATGGAGAGCCGCCATCTTGGCGGCGACTGGGACAACGGGCATCTTGTCCGTTGCATCATACGACTATGCCCCCGCCGGCGACCGCCTCGCCACGCACACCTACACCAACGGCACAGACGACATCGTCGAAACATACGCCTACGACATGCTTGGCAACCGCATCGTTTCCACCGACGCCCTCGGCAACACCGTGTTCCGTGCCTACGACCCATTCGGCCAGATTACCGCCGAATGGGGAGCGACCTATCCCGTGCGCTACACCTACGACACCCAGGGCCGCCGTACCTCGCTCTCGACCACCCGCGACGGCACAGCATGGGATACGACCGCGTGGGCCTACGATCCGGTCACGGGCAACTGCATCTCCAAGACCTACGCCGACGGATCTACGGTCTCCTACACCTCCACCCCCGACAACCTCCCGCTCCGCACAACGTATGCGAGCCACAAGTGGAAGGAAAAGGTCTACGACGCACAACGTCGTCTTTGCGGTGTGATATACTCTTCTTCGGACATGGACTACGAACTCCAGCTTGACCTCTACGGCAACGCCACGAACGTGCAGGATGCAGCCGAAAACACCTGGCGGCATGTGTTCGGCCTCAACTCGATCCTCCTCGGCGAGGAGTATGTCAGCATGGGAGAGGTTCAATTCAGTGCGTCCGCCGTCACCAATTCATTGAGCCGCATCGTTGATCCGTTCGACCGCCCCGCCGGTTTCGCCTTTTCTGTCAACGGAACCGCAAAGTGCGGGATCGGCTACGACTACGATTGCGACGGCCATGTCGCGCACTATGTCGCCACGAACTCTGCGGGACGCACCTTTGCCGTTGTCTACACGAACGTCGCAGGCTACTGCTGCGGCTACACCCTTACGACGCCGAGCGGCGGCACCCTCCGTCGAGCCGTTGACCGCGACGATTGCCGTCGCAGCCTCGTGACGAACTGCGCGACCTACTTCAATTCCTCCCTTGTCGATTCCAACCTCTATGCCTTTGACGCGCTCTCGCGCCCGACGACGCGCACGACTGGGGTAACGGGCATCTCGTCCGTCGACTCCACATTCTCCTACAACAACCGCAGCGAGGTCGTCTCCGCCACCATCGGCACGAACTCATTTGCACATGCCTACGACGACATCGGCAACCATCTGCTCTTCGGCGACAACGCCGTGACCAACACATATACGCACAATAGTCTCAACCAAATCGCAACATCCTGCTGCGCCCCCGCATCTCCGCGAACGATTCATCACAATGCCGACGGCGGCATGTCGTCCGACGGCACCTGGTCATACGCCTACGACGCCGAGGACCAGCTGCGTTCCGTTACCTCGCGATCCCTCACCAACGGCGCGATCCGCGTCCGCAATTCCTACGACTACCGCCATCGCCGAACGTCGAAGACCGTGCAGCGGCTCAATGTCGCGACCGCGCTTCCGCCGTCGCCGCCTGTCGAATTGCGGGAGTGGGAGACGCTTGAGATGAGGACCTTCGTTTACGATGACTGGAACTTGATCCACGAGACGATCTACACAATCGACGGCGGAACGACCAACACGACAGAGGTTCAATACTTCTGGGGCATTGACCTCTCCGGCACGATCCAAGGCGCTGGCGGTGTGGGCGGCCTACTTGCCGTGTCGCGTAATGGGCAGCTCTA
>JAFRNO010000653.1 GCA_017430155.1 Kiritimatiellia bacterium
ATTTGCAGGGGATTTCGCGCACCCGACTCCAGCAGAATCGACACGGGAAAACGAAGGAAAATCGGTAAATGAAAAAAGCCGCCATCTCGGCGGCTTTCTAGGGATTATCGCATAGTGCTACACCATTGGGAAAGTTCTAGTGTATGCGATGGCGGCGAGTGAGAACGTAGCACTTGCCGGCGGTTTCACGTTCTATCGCGCAGGAACCGCTCTTCAAGCACAATGCCGTCTGGAGGACAATGCCGCTTGGGCATTTGTGCAGTCGTTGACAAAATCGGGGAACGCTACTTCGACCGGTTTCTATGGCGGCCGCTTCTCGTATGACGCGAATGAATCTCCTGCGTCATTCAATCTTAACGTTGATGGAGCGAACAAGAACACGACCCCAACGGTTGCAGTCGGCAACCTCGTGAACCAGAAGATCTATTTTGGCGGATGCCCGACATATCCCAACAGCGACGACAGCCAAAACAAGAGGTTCACAGGCTACTTTTACCGCATCGCAATCTCTGATGTCAAGCTTGAACCGGAGGACTACGTGCTGGACAACCTCGTCGATCCGGAGGCGAAGCGGACGCTGGCATACTGGAACTTCGCGAACCTCGACGGGTTGACCGCTTCGGGCGTGAGACGGATCAACGGCGCGCTTTCGTTCGATGGGACGGCGTCCGCGGCGACGACGAACCTGACGCTTTCGGCCTTGACCCAGGCGACGATCGAGTGCTTTGTCTACTTCGGCGAAACGCCGTCCTCCGGCACGGTCCTCAGCCTTGGCAGCGGCGCCGGCTCGTTCGCGATCGCCTCCGACGCGACGGCGGGAACGCTCGCCGGCACGTTCATCCCGTACGAGCACCTCGCCGCGTCGAACGGCGGCGCGGCGGCGCTCGCGCCGCTCGCGGGCAAGGGGGCGTGGCACCACGTGGCGATCGTCATCGACCGCACGAAGCCCGGCGCCGACGCCGTGAGGTTCTACGTGGACTACGAGCGCGCGATGCCCGCCGGCCGCGCCTGGGACAAGGCGGCGGCGATGCTTGACGGGACGGTCGCGGTCGGCTCCGGCTTCACGGGCCGCATCGACGACCTGCGCGTGAGCGCGGGCGCGCTTGACCCGAGCGAGTTCATCCCGGCCGCGGCGCGCACCGAAGTCCCGGGCGGCACCTGCCTGATTGTCCGTTGACGAGGTGGCGACATGAAGAAGACAATCGTATATGCGCTTGCGGCCGTCGCCTCGGCGGGATGGGCGGATGCCGGCGCGTGGAAGGTGCCGAGCTGGAGTCCGGTCCTCTCGGCGCCAGACGCCGTGAAGAAGTTCGTCGACGGGGTGTGCCCAGGCCATTCGCAGGGGATGTGCGTGACGTCCAACGCCTTCTACCAGTCGTTCCACAACCAGGTTGTCAAGATGGACTGGAAGGGGCGGTTCCTGAAACGCGTGGAGGCCGTGCCCCACGGCGGCGACATCTGTTACTGGAAGGGGCGCGTCTACGTGGGCGCGTGGGAGCCTCCCGCGAAGAAGGGCGCGAAGGGATGTACCGTGATCCGGGTGTACGACGCCGAGACGCTCGAGCCGGTCAAGGAGCGCCGCATGCCGGAATGGCAGAACGCCGCCGACGGAATCACCTGCCTCGACGGCGTGATCATCCTCGCGATGGGGATGGAGGACTGGAACTCGCCCGTCGGCAGCCGCAACTACTACGGCAAGTTCGACGCCGAGACCCTGGAGCCCATCGGGAAGCCCTTCGTGGTGGACCACGGCGAGCAGGCGTCGTGCGGCGCGCAGAACATCACGACGGACGGCACGTATGTCTACTCCTGCTACTACACGTCCGACGAGGCCGCGCGCACGCCGAACTTCATCGTGTACGACAAGGACTTCAAGGTCGTGGGCAAGCACCTGTTCGGCTGGACGCACGGCGTGGACGTGGTGCCGGGCGGCGGCGACGGCGCGGTGCGCTTCGCCTGGTGCACCACGTTCAACAACAACTGGGACGTCAAGTCGCCCGTCGTTCCGCAGGTTCTCGTCCGGTTCGGCGAGCTCAAGGACGGGAAGATCGCCGACATCACCAAATACATCTGGTTCAAGAAGCCGATGCCGCGATGAATGATTCTTTTAGTCAAGGAAAAGGATAATCATGAATCACTTGATCACTCGCAAGCAGTTTATCGGAACGGCGCTGGCCGTCGGCGTGTGCGGACGCGGCATGGCCGCATCTCGGGCCTCGAACGGCAAGCGCTGGTACCGCGGCATGCTGCACATGCACACGCACTGGTCGGACGGACGCGCGCTGCCGGAGCAGGCCGTCGCCGCGTACAGGAACGCGGGCTACGACTTCATCTCCATCTCCGACCACAACCGCTTCCAGGACAATCCGGACAAGTGGATGTCCGTCGGGAACGGCACGGAGAAGGGCTGGCCGCCGAAGGTGGTGCACCCGGACTGCTTCAAGGCCTACGTCGAGCGGTTCGGCAGGGACAAGGTGCGCGAGCGGGACGGCAAGACGGAGGTCCGCCTCGCGACCTACTCCGAGCTGAAGAAGATGTTCGAGGTGCCCGGCAAGTTCCTGATGCTTCCCGGCGTGGAGATCACGACCGACGCCAAGGCGACCGGCATGACCTACGCCATGCACATGAACGTGATCGGCATCGACGACATCATCGAACGCGCGAAGAAGGCGAACCTGATCGAGGCCCTGCCGAAGCACACCGTCGCGTCGGCGATCCGCGAGACGCGCGAGATGAGCGAGGCGCTCGCGAAGGCGCGCGGCAATCCGCCGTTCTTCTGCATGGTGAACCATCCGAACTGGCTCTACTACGACGTGTTCGCGCAGGACATCATCGACAATCCCGAGATTCGCTACTTCGAGGTGTGCAACAACGGCTCCGAGTGGCCCGTGCCCGAGGAGCTCGACGGCGAGTGGTACCAAGACAACCTGTGGGACGCGGTGCTCGCCTACCGCAGGACGCACGGCCAGCAGATGCTCTACGGTCTCGGCACGGACGACACGCACTTCTACCCCGACACCGGCCTCGCGTACTCCGCATTCGGCGACGCCTACATCATGGTGCTGGCCGAGGACCTCACGCAGAAGTCCCTCCTGGAGGCGATCCACCGCGGCGACTTCTACGCGGGGTCCCAGCAGGACCTGGAGGACGTGTCGTTCGACCGCGCGTCCGGCACGCTGAAGGTATCCGTTCCGGCGACGCCCGGCGTCGCGTTCAAGATCCGCTTCATCTCGACGAAGAAGGGCGCGCCCCTCGATCCCGTGCGCTACGTGGAGATCCCGCCGACGAAGGAACATTTCAACCGCGCGCGCAAGGTGCCGGTCTACGACGCGCGCATCGGCGCGACCGTCAAGCTGGTGGAGGGCAAGAAGGGCGAACGGCTCGAGGCCTCCTACGCACTGGCCGCCGACGACCTCTACGTCCGCGCCCGCGTCGAGAGCGACGCGCCGACGAAGTTCAAGCGCAAGCGCTGCCTGCATCCCGCGCATCACACGGCCTGGACGCAACCGTACGCGAAGGCGAATTGAAAATGAAAAATGGAAAATGGAAAATGAGGCAGTGGCTGCTTTTTGCTGCCGTCGTGTTGTGCACGGCGTCGGCGTCGGCCGCGCATGTCGTGCGGACGGGGTCGATCGCCGAGGGCGGCTTCGGCGTGGCAACTGCCGAGACGCTGACGAAGGACGGCTGCGGCACGTTGCTGAACCTCTTCCACGGCAAGTGGACGCCCGAGAAGGTGCGCGCCGTGGGGGCGCACTGCCGCAAGCACGGCTGCACGTTCACGATGGACGAGATGTTCAACCGGTGGAGCGGCGACTGGAAGCCGGAGTACGCGCCCATCAAGGACGAGCTTCTCGCCGCGCTCCGCGAATACGCCGACGTGTGCGAGGGCACGCAGCACTACAGCGAGTCCGGCGGGCTGATGTTCTACTGGCATCCGAAGAACGCGCGGCACCGCGGGCGACCGTCGCCCCGCATCGCGAAGGGCGGCCATTCGCTCGCGCAGGCCTACGCCGAGACGTGCGCCCAGGCGCGGCGAGATCTCCAGCAGGCGAAGGACGCCGGTCTCCCCGGGCCGATCTTCTCCATCGAGTGCGCATTCGGCTTTTCGCCTTTCCTGCTGCGTGCGGGATACGACCGTGTCGACCTCGAGGTCGTCTACTCGGACGAACTGGAGCGTTCCTACGCTGGTGCCAAGACGGCGGCGGAGGCGTTCGGGCGTCCGAGCTTCGGCACGGACATGGCGATGGACTGGTACGGCGGGATGCAGAGCGACGGCCTGTGGGAGGCGCGCTGGCGCACCTCGCTCTACCACGCCTACGTGCGCGGCGCCGACCCGATCTACAACGAACACGGGCTGATGAGCCTCAAGGCCCACGGACGCAAGTTCGAGCACGACGATCCCGTCACCCGCCGCTACCGCAAGGTGCTGGCCGACTTCACGACGTGGTGCAAGGCGCATCCGCGCGCGGACGGCTATCCCCTGGCGACTGTGGGCGCGATCCAGGGCCGCTTCGACGGCTATGTGGGAATCTTCCAGACGCATCTTTTCGGGCAGCGCACGAACGACGCCTTCCGCGTGACCGAGGCGGACCGCACGGCGTGGCGTCTCTTCGACGGGCTCTACCGCCGCCGCGGCTGGCAGGAGCGCGACAGCTGGGGCGACGCCGACTATTCGGGCAACCCGCCTCTCGGCGCGGCGGGCATCCTGCCGTTCGACGCGTCCGCGAACGAGTTCGCGAAGTACAAGTTCCTCTTCTTCCTCGGTCGCAACGTGATGGACGCGGACCTCTACCGCAAGCTCGTCGAATACGTCAAGGGCGGCGGCACGCTGATGCTGGCGGCCAGCCACCTGACCGTCCAGGACGCCCCCGACGGCGCGTTCGCCCCGTACAACGGCGGCGACTGGTCGGAGCTCGTCGGTGTCAAGGTGCGGAGCGGCAAGCCGTGGCATCTGCCGCATGGAATGAAGTTCGTGAAGAATCCGGGGCCGTACTGGAACTTCCAGCCGCTCACGAACGTGTGGGACCCTGACTTCATCGAAGGCGGGTTTAACATCCCGGTCCTTGAGGCGACGACGGCGAAGCCGTTCATCGTGGCGTCCGACAATTTTATCGAGAAGAAGATCGCCGAGTGCAAGGGCATCGGTTTCGTGAACGAGATCGGGAAGGGGCGCGTCGTCTTTCTCGCGTCGATCGATTCGCCGGGGGCGTTCGGCGTTCGCAAGCTCTATTCCTTCCTGATGGCGAAGGCGATGGAGGCCGTGGGCGCGGACACGTGGCCGAAGGTCGAGTGCAACGACACCGTTCGCTGGAGCGTCTACCCAGACGGCACGATCTACCTGCTCAACACGGAAGCGCATCTTTCCCAGGACGTGATCGTCGAGCGTTCCAAGGGCGCCGCGCGCGAGACGGTGCGCCTGGGCCCCGGCGTGATTATAAGCATCAAGTGATTATGGTATAATACTCGCCATGAAAAACACAAATAGAAGAGGTTTCCTCAAGGGCGTTGCGACGCTTTCCGCTTTGGGGGCGGTCAAATGCGGTTCGGCGATGATGCCGTCTGAGCAGGCGGCTTACGACAAGTACAACGCGAGGGTGGTGCCGAGGCCGGAGGGCCTTCTGGACGGCGAGCCGGTGCTTCAGGTGCCTGCGCCGGATTCGATGGGGCTTGCTTTCGCGGTCACGGCGCTTTCCAACGGCTTTGCGGAAGTCGCGGACAACCCCGAGATGAAGAATCCGATTCGCTTCATGGCGGACGGTCTGCCGCTTGCCGGCATTGACGACCGCGTGATTCTCATCCGCATGACGGGGCTGAAGCCTGGCACGACATACTGGTATCGCGCGGGGGCCGCGAAACTTGAGCATCCGGTCGGGTACTGGACAAAGCCGTCGGAGATTGTCTGGGGTGGAGTGCATTCATTCACGACCGCAGGAGTGAACGCGCCTTCGCATTTCGGAATGATGTGCGATACCCATGCGCAGTTCGAGCAGATGTCCCGCATAACGAAGAAGTACCGCGCGCTGGGCGTGCCGCTCGTGGTGTGGAACGGCGACATCCCGAACAGCCTCACCAACACGCGCGAGGATTTCGTGAAGCACTACCTCGTGCCGCCGCACAACGAAGGCTACGCGGCGGATACGCCGATCGTTCTAAACCGCGGCAACCACGACTTTCGCGGTACGGCGGCGAATCGCCTGGGCGAGGTCATGATGCCGCGCCTCCCGTCGGAGCGCTCGATGCGCGATTTCGCGCTCGACAGGAACTTCGCGTTCCGCATGGGAGAGATTGCGCTGATCGGCCTTGACACCGGCGAGGACAAGCCGGACCACCATCCTGCCAACGGCGGATTCTCGCACTTCACAAAGTTCCGCATTGCGCAGACTGCGTGGCTCAAGGACCAGTTCAAGCGTCCCGAGATCGCCAATGCTCCGTATGTCGTCGCGTTTGTCCACATACCGCTAGTCGAGCCCTGGCCTGGCGCGAATCCCGGCACCCTCCTTGAGGACTATGCCGCGTGGCAGAAAGAGTGCGCAGATCTCTGGGGACCTATTCTTACAGAAAACAGGGTGCAGCTCGTGCTTGCGGGCCATCTTCACCGCTACATGTACCAGGCGCCTGACGCCACGAGGTCGTGGGCGGAGATTGTCGGCGGCGGGCGCGGCCGTAACACGTTCCAGACGCTTGTCGAGGGCAAGGTCGAGGGCGGCGAGCTTGTCATGCGTGTCCATAACACAGATGCCGGCACAATCGCCGGCGAGCACCGCTTCAAGCCGCGCACTTGAGACGGCCTGGATCGCGGCGAGCACGGTCCGCCCCGTAATCTCGCGGAAGCGCAGGTCGAGAAGCCGACGGGAGACCTTGAGGTGCTGGGCGACGTCGTCCACGTGGATATTCTCGCCAATGTGGTCGTGATGTTCCCGCTCGGGGACATTTATGGTTGCAAGTGCCCTGAGATTTTGATATGATACCGAACGGTAACACGCAGAAGAAGGCACGAATATGTTTGGCATGAAAGAGTTGGGCGCGTTTGTCGCCAAAGAGCGCAAGAGGCAGGGTGTTACCCAGCTGGAATTGTCGCAGGCCGCTGATGTCGGCAGAAGGTTCATTGTCGAGTTGGAGAGCGGCAAGGAGACGATTCATGCGGGAAAACTCCTGAAGGTACTGGCTACTCTCGGAATAGACTTTTCGCTAACAGCCCCAGAGGGCGTGTGACATGCCGCTGCCGACCATTCGCACAGCTACGCTCGACGTATACCTCCTCGACAGAAAGGTGGGGCGCATTGACTATTCGTCGCATCACAACGACATGCGCTTTGCCTATGACGCGGAGTATCTCGCAGCTGGAGATTCGACGGCTCTTTCCCATGCGCTGCCGCTTCAGGGCGAACCGTTTGACTCGGATCGGACGACGGTTTTCTTCGAGAATCTCCTCCCACCCGACCAAGTGCGCAGGAAACTGGGCCCCATCCTGCACTTGTCACGGCACAACGTCTTTGGCTTTCTGGAAGCGCTTGGTGGCGACTGCGCAGGTGCGATCTCGCTTTGGCCACACGGGGAGGGGCCGACACTTGAGAACGAGCGGGTTAAAAGACTTGACGAGAGCGAGGCGGCGGAAATCCTCGGATCGCTGAAAAAGCGCCCGTTGTACGTCAACGGCATTGAAGGTTATCGGATCTCAGGTTCGGGTGCCCAGAACAAGCTTATTGCGAGGATTGTGGACGGACACATTGAACTTCCGCTGTTCGGCGCGCCATCGACGCACATCATTAAGCCGGCGATTCAAGACTATGAGGATTCCGTGTACAACGAGTTCTTCTCAATGCGCCTTGCGGAACGCTTGGGACTTGCAACGGCGAGATGCGGGTTGATGCGGATCGAGGGGCGTAACTGCTATTGGACAGAGCGATTCGACCGAGAAATCTCTGACGGGCGGATACGTCGTCTCCATCAAGAGGACTTCTGTCAGGTATGCGGAATCTCCGGCGAACTGAAATACGAAAGCGAGGGCGGCCCGTCGTTCGCGCGTTGCATGGGGGCCATGCAGGAGATGAAGATGTCGCTTGCGGACCGATTTGCATTTATCGACCGCATGATCTACAACTATCTGATCGGGAACGCCGACGCGCACGGAAAGAATTCGTCGGTTCTTTATCGCGGCAAGGCGGGAAAGCGCCTTGCGCCGATCTACGATGTCATGTCAACCGCCGTCTATCCCAACCTCTCTCGCGTCAATGCGATGTCGATCGGCGGAGCGAGGAAATTCGGGGAAGTCTCAAGAGCGAGTTTTGCTGCGATGGCGGAAGAGGCCGGGATGCGTCCGCAACTTGTCATGAGCCGGCTTGATAAGCTTGCTGCGAAGATTGTCCCGACTGCCCATTCGTTGGCCAATGAGGTTTCCGCTGAATGGCCGAGTGGTTTATACGCGAAAATCGAGGCGGTCGTAGCTGAACAAGTGGCGACTGTGCTTGCCACGAGTCTCCCGACGGCGCGGTGACGGTAGGATGTAGGTTTTAACAAGAAAGGAAAAGAAGATGACGAGACGTGAGTTCTGTATTGCGGCGGTCGCGGCAACCGCGACCCTCCCGAAGGTCGCGACGAGCTCGACTCTCCCGGGCAAGAAAAGGTGGTACAAGGGCAACATGCACTGCCACACGTACTGGTCGGATGGGCGTGCGTTCCCCGACCAGGCGATCAGGGAGTACCGCGACGCAGGCTACGATTTCTGCGCGGTTACGGACCACAACCGGATCAGCGAGACGCGCGACTTCTGGCGCAAGGTGGAACCCACCGAGGGTGGCTGGCCGCCGCTTGTCTGCCGCCGGAACTTCGACGTGTACAGGAAGGAGTTCCCGTGGGCGGATGTGCGCGAGCGGAACGGCGTCACGGAGGTGCGTCTCCAGACGATGACCGAGCTGATCGAGCGCTACGCCAAGCCCGGGAAGTTCCTCGTCATGCGCGGGATGGAGATCACGCGGTGCGGCGCCGCGTCGCGCCACATGCACATGAACTACGTCAACCTCGACGTCCCGATTCCCGGAATCGAGAAAGCCCACCTGATCCAGCAAATGCCGGGAGACTGGACCAACTCCCGCATCACCCGCCACGCGCGCGACGAGGTTGCCGCCCTCGCGAAGTCGCTCGGCAATCCGCCGCACCTCTGCTTCTTCAACCATCCGCACTGGCGTTACTACGACGCGGTGGCGCAGGACCTGATCGACAATCCGGACGTGCGCTTCTTCGAGGTGTGCAACAACGGCGCGGACTTCCCGCCCGTGGGGCTTCTGCCCGACGACGGATTGTACTGCGACCGCTTCTGGGACGCGATCAACGCCACGCGCGCCAAGGCCGGACAGCCGCTCCTCTACGCCGTCGCGAACGACGACTGCCACTTCTACCCCTGCACGAAGACGGAGAAGCCGTGCACGGTCGGCGAAGCATACAACATGGTCCGCGCCGACGCGCTCACGCCCGCCGCGCTGTTCGCGGCGATGGAGAAGGGCGATTCGTACGCGAGTTGCGGCGTGGACCTGGA
>JAFRNO010000654.1 GCA_017430155.1 Kiritimatiellia bacterium
CCAGACGGTCGTCTACGTCGGCCAGGACGGACGCCTCCCGTCCGGCACCGCCCTCTCGGTCTACGCGAA
The DNA here is from genome assembly GCA_017430155.1 of Kiritimatiellia bacterium. Taxonomy (GTDB): domain Bacteria; phylum Verrucomicrobiota; class Kiritimatiellia; order RFP12; family UBA1067; genus RUG572. The sequence goes on from JAFRNO010000654.1 coordinate 70, forward strand.
CGAGGGCGGCCTCGTCATTACGAACGGCATCGCCCAGGCGGTCGGCAGCTTCGCCTTCGGGCGCGACGACGTCACGGATTCGCCCACGCTCGGGTTCGGGCCGAACGCGCGCCTGGACGTGACGGGGACGCTGCATGTCGGCAAACGCACCTCCGGGCCGAAGTTCAACCTCTTCGAGACGCAGGGCGCGGCCGACGCCCTCGTGACGCCCGGCACCTACACGCTTATCACCGCGCGGGAGGAGGACATACTCGAACTCGTCCAGCTTTCCGGACTCGCCACCTTCCCGAACAAGCCGGATGCCGTCGACTACACCTGTACGGCGGACGTCGCGGCCGGCCGTGCGCGTCTCCTCGTCACCGTCACGCCTGCCGGTTCCGCGCCCGCCGCTTCCGGCGATCCGCTCGTCCTCAACAACACCGTCCTCGACGAACCGCTCGTCGCGACGCCGGCGCAGCTCGCCGCCGCTCGCACGATCTACACGAACCCCGGCTATCCCGCCAACAAACACGGCCCGGTGGAACTCGGCGAGCTGACGGGTTTCGCTCCCGGCGGCAAGCTCGTTTCCGGCAGCGGCACGACCTACGCCTCCGACCTATCCTTCGCGAACATTTCGTCGAATATCACGCTCAAGTCCGGCACGTTCGCCTACACCGGCGGCGACGCCACCGTTCCCGGCTTCACGATCGACAGCTCCGACAACCGTTCTTCCGTGTTGAGCGTCACCAACGAGAACACGACGCTCACCGTCGAAGGGCTGAACGTGGTCGCCGGCAGCCTCACGAAAACGGGGCTGGGGACGCTCAAGTTCAAACCGCCCGCCGGCACGACCCTTGTCCTGCCGTCCACCACTGGGGACAACGGCAACTACAACGGCGTGTCGGCGTACGGCGATGGTCCGACAAGCGGTTTCCGCGCCGTCAACGTCGACGAGGGCTGGCTGGAGATCGGCGCCGTCGACGATCCGTCCGACGCGCCGGACATCTACGGCCCGGCCGACTTCAGCGTCGGCTCGCAGTCCCGCCGCAACGGGATCGCGGACCAGACCGCCGGCAGCCTGCGCATGAACAACGGCACGCTCTACCTCAACGGCATGCTCTACGTCGGCTACTACTGCGGCAACTACGCAAGCAATCCCGACCTGAACCTCACGCCCACGATCGTGCAGAACGGCGGACTCCTGAGCTGCACGACGTTTCGCATGGCGCATTGCAACGACTCCAACCAGCAGACGGCCAGCCCCCGGTATTTCCTCCACGGCGGCACGAACGTCGTCCGCAACGCGCTGCAAGCGGGGTATTCCAACGTCAGCAAGGGGTACACCTACCGCGCGACGGTCGACGTGGACGGCGGACTGCTGGTCGTGAGCAACGATTTCGTCTGCGGCAGCAACGCCAAGTCGATCGGCGTCGACGTCGCCATCCACGGCACCGGGCGCGTGGAGGTGGGGGACGTCTTCTATCCCGCCTACGCCGGCACCCGCGAGACCAACACCTTCCTGCTCGCCGAGAACGGCGTTCTCCGCGCCCATTCCATCGACGGCTACAATGCCGCGCGCGGACTGGTCGCCACCTTCGACGGCGGAACCTTCGAGAACGCCCTGCCCCCCTCCGGATACGGTTACATCCGCAAGATGCAGTGCGCCCGCATCGGCGCAGGCGGACTGAACATCGACCTCTCCCAGCACGCGGAACTCGGCACGCACAACAGCAACTGGCTCGTGGTCCAGCAGACCTTCGAGCACGATCCCAATTGCGCCGGTGCGGACGGCGGCATCACCATCCGCGGCGCGGGGGCGCTGATGGCCTCGACGGGATTCGAGGAGAGCACCTTCACCGGGCCGATTCGCGTCCGCGACGGCGCGCGCCTCGCGCCGGCGGGGACACGCGCCGCGCCCTTTGCCGTACAGGTCGCGCCCGGCGCGCGGCTACGTGACTACTCGGGCACGAGCGTGATGAGCGGCCTGACGCTTGGCGAAATCGGCGCGACCGATCCCGTCGTGCTGGAACTGCTTGCCACCGTTGAAACGACCGGTTTTACGGCCACCAACTCGCTGCAGGTCCTCTCGCCCGTCGCGGTCACGATGATTCAGGAGGCGCACGACTTCCAGCCGCGCCTTGTCCCGGGCGTCTACACCGCGCTCGTGTACAAGGCCACGTGCCCGGACGTCGATCTTTCGCTCTTCAGGTTGACCGACGCGGACGCGGCGCGGGCGACGCTCGCGGCCGCGCAGACCATGATCGACGGCGGCGACTTCGACGGCATGAAGGCCGTCGTCCTCACGGTCACCGCCAAGAACGGAGCGGGCCTCGCCAACGGAAACGTCTGGACGTCCGTCTCCTCCGGCGGCAGCTGGAGCACGGCCGCGAACTGGGAGAACCCGGAGTTCGTCCCGAACGGAATCGCCCAGGACGTCTCTTTCAATCCGGCCGCGGCGGCGGGCGTGGGCGTGACGCTGGACGCGCCCGTCACGGTCGGTTCGTTGACCTTCAACGCCAGTTCGGCGACGTCCGGCTACATGCTCTCCGGCGCGTCCCTGACCATTGACGGCGGGAACTTCTTCGACCCGTTCGTCGAAAATGCGAGCGGCACCAACACGATTGCCGTTCCGGTCGCGCTGGGGAAGGACACGCAGTTCCGCACGAACGCCGGCAACGAGCTGCGCGTGACCGGCGGGGTGGGCGGGGCCGCGGACCTGGACGTCAACACGCACGTCACGGCGGGCGCGGGGCAGGTCAACCTGAAGGTGGATCCAGGATACGCCGGCAAGATCACGACGGGCAGCGGGCGCGTGGTGATGGACGACCTCTCGTTCATCCAGTCCGCCAGCCAGCTGACGCTCGGCCGCGGCACATTCCTCTACACGGGGCCGGATGTCGAAATCCCCGGCTTCCGGGTGTCTGCTGGCAGCGGCCGTCAGGCGATCTTCGAGAGCGAGTCGGACGTGACGGTGGCGGACTCGATTTCGCGCACAGGAACGAGCGCGTTCGCGAAGTACGGTTCCGGCACGCTGCGCCTGCACGGCACCGGCACGCTCGCCTTGAACACGGCGATCACGGATGCAGGCGTCGCGACGAACCGGTACGCCAACGGCGACGGTCCCACGAACGTCGTCCATTCCCTCACCGTCTCCTCCGGCACGGTCGTGCTGGGCGAGGTGGACGACCCCGCGAACGCGCCGACGGTCACCGGAAGCTCGACCATGGCCATCGGCGCGCCGACAACGACGGGCGACGCGACGCTCGTGCTGAACGGCGGCGTCCTCTCGGCGAGCAGCCATTTCTACCTCGGCAATTACTTTACGACGAAGCGCGCCACGCCCGTGCAGTTCACCTACAGGCAGAACGGCGGAAGCTTGTCCATCGGCAACGCGCTCGTGTTCGGCATCAGCGGCGCGGGCGACGCGAACAAGCTCTTCGAGCTCAACGCGGGAACGGCCTACGTGAAGACGAACCTCCGCATGGCGCGTACGGCGAACACGAGCAAGCTGCAGGACCGGATCGTGGTCAACGGCGGCCATCTTGCCGCCGTAAGCGAAATCCACCTCGCCTACGAGAAGAATGCGTGCCGCGTACTGGTCGAGATCAACGGCGGCACGCTGACATGCAGCAACACGTTCTATGCGGCCCGTTCCTCGGGGAACGTGACGACGACGCGCCTGAATCCGGGTGGTACGTTCCGCTGCAATACGTACTCGGCGTCTCATAGCAGCTCTACGA
>JAFRNO010000655.1 GCA_017430155.1 Kiritimatiellia bacterium
CCTTCCGTTGCTGCTCCTTGACGATTCGCGGCGTGCGTTCACTACCATCCTCGCCTTTCAGCGCATTCGCCGCCTTGCCAATCCTGTCTGCAACCTCCTCGCGATCCTCCCGTGAGCAACCTACAAACAAAATACCAGCAATTCCAACTGCGAATAACGTTTTGACGTGCATTTTTAGTGACTCCTTCTTGTTTATTATGATTAAATGATTTCCTACCTGCTGTCAGCTACTACTCCTCTTCCGAGAAGGTTATTGTCACATCAGGGCAGTCTTCGAAATTACAGGAAACGAATTCCTCATGATCGAAATCACCGGGCTGCGCCGCCCTAAATACAACGCGCTTGAGACGTGAACAATTGCCAAACATATTCGACCACAGATCGTCAGGATTGAATGAGGACGGGAAGACGACCTCCTCAAGTGATTCACAATCCTTGAAAACATCCTGACTGACCGTTGTCAATCCGTCAGCGAACTCGACTTTGACGAGCGATGAACACTTCTCGAACAAACTTGCTTCTATTGCGAAAAGCCCCTTCGGCATCTTGACGGTTTTCAGCGATTTGCAACAGGCAAACACAAAAGAACCAAGCTGCTCTATTGAATCTGGAAGTTCGACCGATTCCAGTGCGCTGCAGTCGGCAAACATACCGGAACCGAGCGTCTTGATATTGCGCGAGAGTATGACTTGTTTCAGTTTTGTGCAACCTGAAAACGCTCCGTAGAACCCCTGCCCTTGTATGTTTGTTATGGTGTCTGGCATCTTAACCGTAACGAGTTCAGGCGCATTTCTAAACGAAAGCTTGCCCAACGCAACGATCTTCCGGCCATCAATCTCCTCTGGGATCACAACATTGCCGGAAGGACGAGGAGAAATGTTATCCAATGACCATCCACCTTCCGTCTTTACGAGATTTACGCTGTACTTGTTCCGCCCGATCTTCAATTCGGCCGTAAAGGACGCTTCATCACCAGATTGGCTATTGTCAGAATCTCCGAAAAAGCCATCGCTTATGTCATCCGCACCTGCATCCTCGTCTAAATCATCCTGATTTTCTTCGGTTAATTCCACCATGTACACTTCACCGTCATTATCGGTATCATACGCCACCACATCACCCTCGAAAAGAATATGCTGGCTCCGTTTTCTTGAGGTTCTGGTTTCTTGCATAGCCCGGGAAAACGCTTTTTCATCCATGCCGCAATTTCCTTTTTAGATCCGACAGGCGAGTTGTCGACGCGTTCAAACTCATTGTTATAGGCCGTGTACATCATTTAACTCCTTCACTTCATTCTGTACATCTATCCTAGGACAGGACGTATAGTATGTCCGTTGAAACGGTCACGCTCGCTTAACAATGGTCTGCCTTGGTCAAAGGTTATATGCCATCCATAGGTATTGCTTGATTTCGTAGAGGACGACCAGTATCGGCCTCTTTCTCCACTTTCCTCGGCCGAAGATCTTCTGCCACCGCCGGCGGCGGGTAAAAAGATGCTACTGGAAGCGTAGGCGCCTCTACCACATATAGTGTAGCCATTCATTCCGTTCAGAGTCCCCCAAGCCCAGTCGCAATTCTTTGTTAGGTCGCTTAGTTCCTCTTTCGTCGGCAAACGCCAACCGCCGCCCCATTTCACATGCGCCACATCATGTTCCGGCGCAAGGATACCATCCGCCGTGACCCACCCTTCGCCTTGTAGCGCGTCAAGGTTTTTCTTGTAAGTTGGCGTAACCGCAGAACCAAATGCGAAATTTGAAGATGATCCGTCACTTGCAACCCAGGCATCGTTCTCACGTTTGTAACCGATGGTGTCGCCCCACCAGAAATAGAACCCTGAATCGCTGGGCTTCTCCGCCCCGATGTTCGTCGTGGCCCAGTAAGGGCCACCCTCCCAGAGTTGCACCTTGTCGTGCACGTCCCGGCTTTGCGCGTCGCGTGAGCGAAAGATGATAGCAAACAACGCCGACATCAAACGTTTGATAGCATTCATAATTGTTTTTCCCTTTCTGTTTCAGCTTTCACAACACCTTGCCGTCAGATTCCGGCGCGCGCAATGAACTCTCGAAGCGTGATGTAGGCATCCGTCGTTTCATCGGTTATTGCCTTGTCTGCCGCCGCTGCGGACTCCTCGCCGTTCTGCGTGAAGAACTCCTCCATGCTGCCTTCGTGAGTCCACTCGCCGTTCCACGCCAAGCGCCAGTACTGCGCAAGTTTTACCGCATCATCCTCGCTGGGGTAGTCGAACGTCTTGTCGATGTCGCAGCAGTCGCCATCCTCATCATACTCATTTTTGAATTTAATGAGCCCGACCGACTTATGCTCTTCGTCATTCGTCTCCCAATCCTGTTGCTCTTCCCTCTCATGGGCGAAAAGACAGTAGAGCGTATCTATTCCGAAGTCGCTCATGAAGTCCCCTAACGCCTCCAGGTTAATACCGTATGGAATGACCAGCGAGAACTCCACCTCGCCATCACGCACGTCATAGTCCTCCTCGACTGTCGAGGCGAGCGTACGATCTGGGAAATACTGAAGAGAGCCGATGTCGAGGTTCGCGTAATCGCCGTTGTCAATCGCCGCCTGTATCGTGTCGACGAGGGCCTGGAAACCCTCCGCCTCGTTTTCGTTGCGCTTCGCGAGAAAACGCGCCTTGAAGTAGTCAGCCATTTCTAGTTCTCCTTTTTGTTGGTTTGTTGGGCAAGCTTATCGGCACGAATGCCGACGCTTTTAAGCTGCTTCTGAAAATGGTTACGGTTAAATTTGCTGGATGCCGGATGGGGAACGCGCATAAGCGTCAACTTGCGCTTGTCCAGCATAATATGCAGTATGTCGGCCTTTTTATCGACCACGTCCAGTCGCTTGCAAATTTCGTACCATGCCCTCGGACCCCAGAAGATGATCACTTCCGGCTTCAATTCCGAGATCGTGTTTCTGAATACTTCGAAGTTTCTGTCCGAACCCATCGCCTCCCGGCAGTTCCCGTTGGGACCACGTACCTCCGCACCCTGCACATACTCGGTCGATACCATCAAATCCATAAGAGCAATACGCGTTTCATGCGAAACCGACACGGGGAAAAACGCATTGTAGAACTTCGAGAACGTCCGGAACCATCTGCGCTCGTCCGTCTCTCCTATCTGTTTGCGGTAACGCTCAAGAACGACATGGGAAAATCTTTCGCATCGCTTGCCGAAAAACAATTCTCCGCCCTTGTACGCAAAATGGTACTTGCCGAAATGCGCGCATAGCGCATTACAGCCAACCACTTGTTCGAAATGTTCGCAGTAGTGCGACGCTCCGACAACCATCACCCGCCGCCCGAGCATGCGCTTGCCCTGCAAGGCGTACTTCTCGCCAACGACAGGCAAGAATGTCACAAGGAGTCCTTGAACGGCATTCGCCTTCAGGCCATTGAGCTTGGCAAGCGCCTTACGTTCGATTTCTCGTATCCGGCTGACGCCGACACCGGTGGCTTCTGCTAGGCACTTCACCTCGGCGTCAGACATTTTACCGTCATCTTTTCGTACAAGCCGCATTGTCTTTCCTTGTGCTCCTGTTCCATTCGCGGAAAAGAAAGAGGGCGCAATCTCTTCCGTGTTTCAAGAGAGGCCCTGGAAAAGCCCTGTACGATACACGAAAGACGATGCGCCCCGTTGGGGCACATTCGCCTCTTCGTTGGCCCGTACAAAGAACTTTCCAGGTTTCTCTTGGCCAATCAAAGCGCCGAACGCTCAGATTTTAAGATGTCGGCAGGCAGTATAGCAGATTCCGGCGTGGATGACCATACCGAAAATCGCCTTTTCGCCAAACCGAACACCTTTTCATCCCGCGCGTCTCCAGTGAATGACAGGACTTTCCAGTCCTCTTACCTGTTATTTGCAGGCCAAACGCGGAATCTGACATGCGCGCAAGGAAAAACGCAGCGCACGTACACCCTTTACGGGCGGCGCGCCGCTTCGCCGAACAGGACGGTACCAGCTCCCGGGGCCGGCATCGCCACGAAATCCCCTCTGCGGAGATCAAGGGATTCCTCGAGGTTCGGCAATTCAAGGCGTGCCCCGCCTTCGAGAACGTAGTAAATGCCGTTCGCCGGCCAGCGCGCCCCCGTCCGGTTACGGACGACGCAGTTATCAAGGCGGACGACTCCGTTCGAGGGTACGTCATCCACGATTTCGCCTGGGGACAGGCCGCTGATCGCATACGTCTGTCCCGTCGCGGCGTCCATTTCCGTCCGCATCGCCTTTGCGGTGGCCTTCGCGCGCCAACGGGGATCGCGATTGGCGCCCCCCGTCAACACGGCGTTGAGCACGCCGGGCCCGATGATGCGGTATTCCCGCTCGGGGTCAAGCCTGATGGTGCGATCAAACACGTTCGTGCGTCCGTCCAGGCGTATGATTGTCGCCTTCACGGCGTTCGTTTCCGGCCGGCATCGATAGGACAAAGGAGTGACGGACAAAAGGCGGGGATTGAAAGGCGTCTCGTTCGTGACCGCCGATTCGATGCCGATGACGACCTGACTGATTCGATTTGTGACGACATCCGTGCAAAGTGCGGCCCAGGCATCCCGTTCACGGACGGTACGGAATCCTTCGGACGGCGGTCGCGGGGCGACCGCCCTATCACACGTTACGATGCCAATTGCTGCGCACAGCAACGCACCGGCGATGGAGATGTTCCGCCGCCAATGGCGATGGCGGATGGCGCGGGCGAACGCCGCCACATCGGGATAGCGGCGCGCGGGAATCGAGCCGGTTGCACGGTCGATGATCCGTCCCCAGACGGGTGGCGGTTGTCCGTCAAAACAGGTGTTCGCCAGCATTCCAAGCGCGTGGATGTCCGCCGCCGGCGAGAGGGTGTCGCCCACGAGTTGCTCCGGCGCGGCATAGCCGGGCGTGCCGACGCCCGCGACGTGTCCGTCGACGAGCGTAAGCGACGTGCCGGAGGCATCGGGATCCCGCGTGACGTCCTTCACGAGGCCAAGGTCGATCAGGACGGGGACGGCGGACGCGCAGGAGCGCGTCCCTCCCGTGCGCCACATGATATTGCCGGGCTTGATGTCGCGGTGGACGTACCCCATGCGGTGCAAGGCGGCGACGCCCTCGCAGAGATTCAACAGGAAATCAGCGACCTCCACATCGGACGACGGCAACGCACGCGGCTCCAGCAACTCCATCACGAGATAGGGACGTCCGTCGGTCTCACCCTGTGCAATGAAATGCGGGAAGGCCGGATTGTCCGTATGGGCGAGCAGCGACGCCTCGCGGAGGAACCGCGCACGTGCCGTATCGGTGTCGCGCACAAGGATTTTGAGAGCGGCGGCCTGCGGACGCGCAGGAGCGCGTCCCTCCCGTGCGCCTTGCGTTTCGACCACGCGATACACCTCGCCGCTGCCGCCCCGTCCAAGGAATGCGGCGATGCGCCACCCGCCGACGATCTGCCCGTCCGAGAGGATGGGCAGTTCGCGCGGATCGGCGTGATGCGCGAGAAACTCCTCGGCGGAATCTTTCAAACGACTCCCTTCAGCGCCGCGACAAGCGCCTTGAACTTCGCGAGCGTCCGACGCTTCTGCTGGTCCACGACGTTGCGCGAGACGCCCAGTGCCGTTGCGACCGCGTCTGGCTTCTCCTGCTTGATTGCCGTGCGGACGAAGATCTGCTTCGTGCGGTCGTGGATTGACGGATCGGCCATGAGCTGCTGCAGGGCGATCTCGAAGACAGCCTGCCGCCAGTCGCCTTCGGTCGCGACAAGCGCGGCCGCTCCCGCCTCGGCCGCTCCCACCACTGGGACAACGGGCGTCTCGCCCGTTGTCGGCCGCGACAAGCGCGGCCCTCCCGCCGTTACATACTCCGCCAGCACTTCCTCGTCGCGCTTCTGTTTCCGCAAGGCCATCAGCGCCTTATTACGGAGAATGCCCACGAGATAGTTGCGGAAATGGCCCTTCTCCTGGGGATCGTAATGGTAGTTCGGCAACGCCTTGGCGAGCGCGGCGAATGTTTCCTGCAGAATGTCGTCAGCCTCCAGCGACGGAAAGTGCCGCCGCAGGTAGTGCCGGCACATCGGCGAATAGCGCGCGACGAACTCCGCCCATCGCGCATGACGCACGTCACCGCCGATCTGCCGGAGCAACGTTGTTGACGTTGAGGGAACCATGGGTCACGGCACGTAGAAGCGTTCGATGATCGTACGGCCGGCCACCTCAAAGCGCCAGCCTTCGGCAAGCGGGTTGTCCTCCACTTCGGGGTCGTCCACGAACGCGAGAAGTTGCGCGCGGTTCGCGAAGAGCGCCGGATCGATATGCAGTTCCTCGCCGCGCGCAACCAGATAGTCGTGCGCCTTGTCCGCTGCCTCACGCACCTCGGAGGGATAATCCGGCTGCACGGGCAGCGGCCACGCCTCTTCCGGCAGACGCGACGCCTCCACAAGCGCCGCCGCGTAGTCCGCCGCCAAGTGGTCGCGCTGGGCGTTGTTCTTCAGGCGATGGCGGAAGCGCACGTTCGGGAAGGTCTTTTCGCCACGCTGCAGGCGCTCCGCGAGGGCGATGAGCGACCCGTCCTCGCCCAGCCACGCGCGCGGCAGGTTCCACTCGCGCGCACGCACCTCACGCAACGCCGCGACCGCGCGCAGACCCGCGAGGCCGAATGGACGCAGATACCGCGAGGCGTTCTTGACGCGTTTCCACGCCTCGTCGGGCGCCAACTCGCCATACGCCTCGGGCAATTCGAACTTCTGCAAATCCTCCTCCAGCCATTCGCGCGTGCCGAAGGAATCGCACTGCGCGAGCAGGGCGGTGCGGAGCGCCACGAGGTAGCGCACGTCGTCAAGCGCGTAGCGCACCTGCGCGTCCGTGAGCGGACGCTGGCTCCAGTCCGTGCACGTCTCCGTCTTCGGCAGCCCCACGTCCAGCACCTCGTAGAGGAGCTTCTGCAGGCCGATGTTCGCCGAATGGCCGCAGAACCCCGCCGCGAGCTGCGTGTCGAACACGTTCACGGGCACGGCGCCCGTGTAATGGTGAATGAGTTCCATGTCCTGCCGCGCGTCATGGAGGATCTTCACGACGGACGAATCGGACACCACCGCCGCGAATGGCGCCACGTCCGTGCCGAGCTGGCAGTCGAGCGCGCGGCACACGCCGTCCGCGCCGGCCATCTGCACGATGGCGAGGTGCGGACGGAAGGTGGCGCGCCAGACGAACTCCGTGTCGAGCGCGGCCACGCCGCCCGCGACGAGCGCGTCGCAGGCCTCCTTCAAGTCGGGCGTATTGCGGATGAGTCCTTCGTCCATGTTCACTCCTTCCAGTCGAAGCGGAGGTCGCACCAGGAAGAGTGGTCTCCGTAGTTGTTGTTGGCAGGGCCCGGGTCCGAAACAAGCATGAACTTCACGCG
>JAFRNO010000656.1 GCA_017430155.1 Kiritimatiellia bacterium
ACGCCGAGTTCGGGATAGACATGCTTGTACTTCTCGCAGATCGTCTCGGCAAGCTTCACCGTGAAGCCGGGGGCGATGCCGAGGAAGCGGCTGTAGCGCACCGCGCGGCGGATGAGGCGCCGCAGCACATAGTTCGCGCCGATGTTGCCCGGCTTCACGCCGCCCTTCGGGTCGCAGAGGATGAAGGTCGCCGTGCGCATGTGGTCGGCCACGATCCTTCTTGCGCGGAGCGTCAGCTCCTCATCCTCGGGCGTTGTTGTCGAAAGCTCGTCAATCTTCGCCATGATCGGCGCGAAGATCTCCGTGTCGAACACGGTCGCCGCGCCCGAGAGCATGCACACGGTGCGTTCCACGCCCATGCCGGTGTCGACGTTGTGGCGGCCGAGCGGCTCGAACTTCCCCTCCGCGTTCTTGTTGTACTGCATGAACACGTTGTTCCATATCTCGATGTACTTGCCGCAGTGGCAGCCGGGACGGCAGTCGGGGCCGCACTTCTCCTTGCCCGTGTCAATGAACATCTCGGTGTCGGGGCCGCAGGGGCCGGTGGTGCCGGCCGGCCCCCACCAGTTGTCCTCGCGCGGGAGCGGGAAGATGTGGTCGTCGGGGAGCCCCTGCTGTTTCCAGAGGGCGATTGCCTCGTCGTCGCGCGGGATGCCGTCCTCGCCCGCGAACACGGTCACGTAGAGATCCTTCGGGTCGAAGCCGAGCTTCGTGGTGAGGAACTCGTAGCTCCAGGCGATGGCCTCGGGCTTGAAGTAGTCGTTCAGCGACCAGTTGCCGAGCATCTCGAAGAACGTGAGGTGCGCCGAGTCGCCCACCGCGTCGATGTCGCCCGTGCGGATGCACTTCTGCACGTCCGTGAGGCGCGTGCCGGCGGGATGGGGCATCTGGCCCATCAGGTACGGCACGAGCGGGTGCATGCCCGCCGTGGTGAAGAGCACCGTCGGATCGTTCTCGGGGATCACGCTCGCGCCCTGGATGCGCGCGTGCCCCTTCGACTCGAAGAAGCTCAGGTATGTTTCACGGAGTTCGTCTGCTGTCAGCTTGTTCATCTCTGTCTCTTTTCCTTGGAAAGCGAATAGTATACCACAAATTGCTCACATCAGGCGCAGGAGGGCCATGTAGGCCGCCGTGCCGGCGATGATCGAGAGGAGCGGGTTGCGGCGCCAGATCTGGAGGCCCACCGTGAGGGCGGCCGCGAGGTAGGGAGCCGCCGCGCGCCACTGCATGCCGGCGAAGGAGTAGATGATGAGGCAGCCGATGATGACGGGCGAGACGAACGCGCCGAACTTCTCCACCCACGGCGGCAACGGCCCCCGCCGCGCGCCGAAGAAGAGAAACGGCAGCGCGCGGAGTCCGAAGTTGACCGCAAATCCCGCAGCGACGATGCCGGCCATGTAGAGGATGTCATTTTCCATGGCGCAGGAATCCTCTCATCTGGTCGGTGAAAATGACGAGGAAAAGCGCAAGCATCGCGAACTCCATCCCGTTCGTCCAGCCGCGGATGGCGTCGGGGTCGACCACCATCCCGAGCAGGGCGACCGCGATGGCGCCGGACGTGACGCCGACGATCCAGTAGGAATGGTTCAGCACCGAGAGGTACGTGCAGTAGCGCAGATGCGCCTGCGGATCTTGGATGGGCGATGCCGCCTCGAGGGCGTAGTTCTCGTCCGTGAGCATGAGGATCAGGTAGCACTTGCGGAGGAAGGACACGTTCTTCCAGCGCCCGAGCATCGAGAAGCCGTAGAAGGCGTAGCGGAAGTTGACCGCGAGCGTCATGAGCGCGAAGGCGGCCACGGAGATGCGCGCGGCGATGTGCGGGACGCCCGCGATGCTCATCGTGCCCGTGACCCACAGCGCGCTCGAGAGGAAACCCCAGAGCGGCGCGAGCGCCACGTTGCCCTTCGCCGCAAGCAGCACGCCCGCCACGAACCCCATCGTGGTGTAGCCCATCAGCACCGGGAGCGAGTCGCGCAGCGCCAGGCGGAATATCCGCGCACCGGACATGGAACCGCCTTACAGCAGCACGCCCTTCGCCGAGCCATCCCCTTCTTCCCACCAGCTGCCCTTGGTGGTCGCGATGCGGGCGATCGCCTTCGTCGTGAGCTGGATGCCGCGCGCGGTCGCGCCGCGCAGCTCCACCACCGGACGCTTCTCGCCGCCGCCCTTGTCCACGAGCTCGAGCGGCTCGAACAGCATCTGGTGGATCTTCTGCCCCTTCGCGGGCTTGAACTTCACGTAGAACTGCTCCGGACACCCCGCCTCGAAGAAGAGCAGCTTGCTCTTCTCGGGCGCGAGACGGTAGTCCTTGTTGTTGATCATGCCGCCGAACGTGAAGCGCTTGATGTAGGAGAAGCCGTAGAGCGGCTCCTCGTACACGCACACGAACTCCTTGTCGCGGTCCTTCTCGGGGTTGAAGACGAACACCTCGAGGAGGTCCTTGTCCACGAAGATGCGGTCCTGCGGCGCGGACATCTTGTAGCGGCCGTCCTTCCACACGAACACGAGCTTGTCGAGCGAGGAGCACTTGAAGAGCTCGTCGCCCGTCTTGAGGCCGGCGCCCACGAAGTGCGCCTCCTTGTCGTAGCGGATCGTGAGCTCGCTCGACGTGAGCTTG
>JAFRNO010000657.1 GCA_017430155.1 Kiritimatiellia bacterium
CATGATTGAACGGAAGGCCTTGATCTCGTCCTGCGTGACGCCGCAGTCGAGCAGGTAAAGCTCGATGCGCCGGTTCCAGCTGTCGCCCTCTTTCCCGTACTTGGAGAACCCGTTGTTGAAGTGCGATTCCCGGCACCAGAATTTTGGATCGGGGTTGGCGTCGGGGATCCGCGGGTAGAAGGTGGACTCCCAGTCCGTCTCGAGTTCGTGCCGGTCGACGCCGAGGACGCCATTCAGCACGTAGGCGAGGGAGCCCGTGCGGTCCGCGCCGCCGATGCAGTGGAAGTAGATGGGATAGTTCTCGGGGCGGCAGAACACACGGAAGTTCTCCGCCATGACCTTCTTGCCGTCCGAGGTGAAGATGCCCGCGTAGCACGCCGACGAACGCTGGATGAACACAACGCCGGGGCCGAGCGGCGACTCCTTCATCTTGGCCGTCTCGCCTTCGCTGCGAAGATCGAGGTCCGTGCGGATGCCGAGCGTGCCGGTGAGGTACTTCACGTCCTCGACCGTCAGCCGGTTCCTCCCCGGCTCGTCACCCGTGAGGCTGTTGTCGTTAAGGCCCTGCCCCCGGTAGGCCATCCCCTGCTTCACGCGGCGTCCGTCCGCCGTGCGCCGGCCGCCGAAGTCGCGGAAATTCGACACGCGCCCGTCGATCTCGATCCAGCGCGGGGCGAGGTCCTCCGTGCGGAACGACGCGACACCCGAACGGACAAGGCACCGGCTCTTCTTGTTCGCATGGCGCGGACTGCACTTGGGGCCGCACGGCTTGCGTCCTGAGACCCGCCAGTAGTAGTCGCGCGCGATTTCCAGGTTCGCCCGCGGAATCGTCCGCGACACCTCTGCCGCGGCGGCCGCCTTGCCGACTTCGCGTCCCGTGGCCGCGTCGGTCTTCAAGTCGGAGAAGTACCAGACCCGCGCGTCCGACAGGTCGGGCGACTTTCCGATCTCGATCTTCCACGGCCCGACCTCGCCCTCCGTCGCCCGCCACTTCAGCTCAAGCGGCTTCGACTTCCGCCAGAACGGGTCGTGGCGAAGGACCTTGCCGGACGCCTTGTCCTTCGCAAACAGCTTCAGTCGCTCGTCAAGCGTCGGCAGGGACATTGCCTTCTTCTGCGCGTCCGGGACGAGCGCGACCATCTCGCCGCTCCCGGGCGAAATGGGCTCAATCACAGCGAAGGCGGTTGCAGACAAAACCGCGGCTGCGGTGGCGATGACCTTCTTCATTTCTTGCTCCTTGTTTTCAATGGCGTGCGCACATTATACCATACCTTACCCTCTCAGGCGGCGGAGCGCGGCGCGGACCTTGGAGAGCTCCTTGCCCTTGAACGGTTCAAACGGCGCCGCGAGCACGTTTTGGATGAGCCCCATCTCCGCGAGCGCGGCCTTCACGCCTTTCAGGAACCCGATCTGTCCTTGGCCGAGGCCATAGAGCAGATAGGAGCTCATCGTGGTGAAGCGCTGGAGACGGCGCACCTTCTCCACGTCGCCCGTCTTCGCGGCGAGATACATCGCCTTGAACTGGGCCGGCCACAGGTTCGCGCCCGTGCAGACGCCCCCGTCCGCGCCCAGCAGCACCGCTTCGCCCATCGCCTCGTCAGGGCCCATGAAGAGCGAGAATTTGTCCGCAAATGGTTCGAGCGCGATGCGGAACTTGTTGAAGAGCGCGATGATGGAGCTGGAATCCTTCATGGCGACGATGTTCGGGTGCACGGCCAACTTCGCGATGGTCGCCGGCTCGATGATGGTGTCCGTGTGCGCGGGCATGTCGTAGACGACGAGCGGCAGGGGCAGGCGGTCGGCCATCTCCGTGAACCACGCCACGCACTCTGCCTGCGTGAGCTTGAAGTAGTACGGCGGCGCGGCCACGACCGCCGCCGCGCCGTACGCCTTGCACTTGGACGCAAACGCCACGGCGTCGTCCAGGTCCGTCTCGGTGATGCCGACGAGAACGGGGATGGCGGCGTGCGGCGGTCGCGGGGCGACCGCCCTACCATATTTGCGAACCTCCGCACAGACCGTTTTCACCAGCTCCTCGCGGATGGCATACGAGAGGTGCGGGCCCTCGCCCGTCGTGCCGAGGAGGAAGATGCCGTCCACGCCGCCCTTCAGCAGGTGGTGCACCATGTTCCTCGTTCCCTTCTTGTCCAGCCGCCGCTTCGCATCAAGCGGCGTGACCATCGGGGGAATCAATCCAGTCAGTTTCTTCATAACTATCCTCGTTTTTACGTTATTTCGGGCGGAATCGTATCAAAAAGATGCCGTCCATGTCAAGAATAACACCCAAAATACCTTATAACCGGCGGAATCTCAAAAGCCAAGCTGCTCATTCATGCTCTAAAGGTCACGTATGCCTTTGTACGCCGGGCCGCCGGCGGCGAGATAGCCGCCTGACTTCCCAGAGGGATCCCTCGAAACCCAGAAGCTGTAGAACGTGCCGCAGTGCAGCTTGAAGCGGAACCGTACCGGCCGTCCCGCCAACGTCGCGAGGTCGCCGTCGCGCCAGCGGATCTCGGTCTTCGTCGAGTCCGTGCGCACAAGCGGCAGACAGTCTGCCGCCGCGAACCCCGGCAGCACGTCCCCCTTCTCGTCCAACACTTCGGCAGCGAGCGAGCCGAACCGGCATTCCGCATTCACGAACAAGTGCTTGCCCGAAAACGTCACGGGCTTCGTCGTCACCTCGCCATGTCCGTCGGCCACAAGTCCCACGAACCCGTCGCG
>JAFRNO010000658.1 GCA_017430155.1 Kiritimatiellia bacterium
ATCCCCTGCCCGGGCGGACGTTCGCGGCCCGGGCGGACAGCGGCAAGTTCGTCGCGCAGGGACACGGATACGTCCAGCGCGTCAACCCGGGGGAATACGTGAAGCCGGAGGTGTTCGCCTATCAGGACAAGAAGGGCGACTGGCTCGTGCGCGTGGACGGGCGCGACATTCCGGAAATCCACATCTCGCAGAAATACCAGAAGATGCTGGCGGATCCGTCCGTCGCCGCAGACGTGAAGTCGTACATCCGCGAGCGCATCCGCGCGGCGGAGGGACTGCGGGAGAACGTGAAGAAACGCCAGCAGACAATCCACGACATCGCGCAGGCGATCGTGGACGCGCAGCCGGATTTCTTCGTGAAGGGGATGAGCGCACTCCGTCCGCTGACGATGCAGCAGGTCGCCGAACAGGTGGGCGTCGTGGGCACGACCGTTTCGCGGACGGTGCGTGACAAGTACATGGCTACGCCGTTCGGGGTCGTTGAGATGCGGAAGTTCTTTACGTCGGGCGGCGCGAAGACCGAAGACGGCGAAACGATGTCGAACGCGACCGTCAAGGCGCGCATCAAGGCGATCATCGATTCAGAGGACCCCTCGAATCCGTATTCTGACGATCGGATCAAGGAACTGCTGAACATGGAGGGAATCGAACTGTCCCGCCGCACCGTCGCGAAATACCGCGGCGCGATGAAGATTCCCGGCAAGGCCGAACGGGCCGCTTTCCACTAACCCTCCTTGGGGTCGTCCGAGAGCTTGCGGTAGAGCGTGGAGAGGTTGACCTTGAGCGCGTCGGCGGCTTTCGCCTTGTCGCCGCCGGCCGCGACGAGGATGTGCTCGATATATTCCTTTTCCTTCTGCTTGAGGAAGCTCTTGAGCGAAGCATTGCCGGCCGTGGCGTCGGCGGCGGGTGCAGCGGCGGCTTCCGCCGCCTGCGCATGTTGCAGGATCTTCGGCGGCAGCAGGTCGGGCGTGATGTCGCCTTCGCTCAGGAATGTGAGGGCGTGCTTGATCGCGTTCTCGAGTTCGCGCACGTTGCCCGGCCAGGAGTAGGCCATGAGGGCCTGTGCCGTATCGGGGGCGATGGCGGGGATGGGCGACCCCTGGGGCGTCTCAAGGCGGATGAAGTGACGCGCAAGGGAGATGATGTCGTCCTTGCGTTCGCGGAGCGGGGGAATGTCGATCGTGATGACGGCGAAGCGATAGTAGAGATCGCTGCGGAAGGTGCCCTTCACAACTGCCTGCTCGAGGTTCGTGTTGGACGCGGCGATCACGCGGACGTCCACGGGGATGTCCTTCGTGCCGCCCACGCGGCGGATTTCGCGTTCTTGGAGCACGCGCAGGAGTTTCCCCTGGAGCAGGAGGGGCATCGAGGAGATCTCATCGAGGAAGAGCGTACCGCCGTTCGCGACTTCGAAGAGGCCCTGCTTGTCCGAATAGGCTCCCGTGAAAGAACCCTTCATGTGGCCGAACATCTCGCTCTCCAGCAGGTTCTCGGGCAGGGCGGCGCAGTTGACGGCCACCCACGGCTTGCCCGCGCGCGGCGAGTTCTTGTGAATCGTCCGTGCAATGACCTCCTTGCCCGTGCCGGACTCGCCGTTGATGAGCACGGTGGCCGCCGTGGGGGCGACCTTCTGGATCATGTCGCACACCTGCGTCATGAGCGGCGAGGAGCCGATGAGGTTCTCGAAGCGGTACTTGAGCGGCGAGTCGACGTCCATCGAGAGCGCGACCGATTCGTGCTTCTTCACCTTCTCCTCTGCGCGCGCGAGGCAGGCGAGGATGTCGTCCACCTTGAACGGTTTCGTGAGGTAGTCGAACATCCCCTGTTTCATCGCCTCGATGGCCGTCTCCACGGACGCGTACGCCGTAAGCAAGATGACGGGCATGGAGGGATGGAGTTTGTGGACCTCCTGGAAGAGCGTCATGCCGTCCATGGGCGTCATGCGCAGGTCGGTGATCATGATATCAATACCGCCCGCGCGCACGATGTCGAGCGCGGCTTTCCCGTCGCGCGCGGTCTCGACCTCGTACTTGTTCGTTTTCAGCAAACTCTGGAGCAGCAGGAGAATCCGCGGCTCGTCATCGACTAGAAGCACCTTTGACATGGGGAAATTATACACTTTCCCCCTGCCGTTTTGCAACAGGAATGATGCGAATTTCTACTGGCCGTCAGGCGAAGGAACCGCGGGCGGCGTTCCAGGCGAGCTTCTCGCCGGGCTTTGACATCGCGGCGTTGCCGATCAGCACCATCTCGGAGAGACGTCCGGCCCAGGCGAAGGAACTCGTGGTGGGGCCGCCTTTCAGGCAGGCGTTGATGTACTCGTGCCAGTGCGAGGGCACCTTGCCGACGTCCGGCAGTGCGGGCGCGGCGCCGCCGCTCTTGAGCACGATGGCCGGCGGCTTGTCGTAGTGGACCGAAAGGAGCCAGCCTTCCGTTCCTTCCACCACACGGCCCTGGAGGGGCTGCTTGCCGATCGAGCTTTTCGCGAACAGCTCCTTGAACTCGGGACGCGGCAGGTAGTTCGCGGGCGTCTTTGCCGTCACCTTCGGATCCACGAGGTTGCCGTCGCACCATTCGATGGGGAACGGCTTGCCGCCGGACGCCGCGCAGCCGGGCATCTCCCACGTGATGTGCGACATGCGCGGCCAGAACTGCGTGCGCTGCGGCTCCGGCTCCACCGGCACTTCGGCGGTGACGGACGTGGGGCCGGCCGTGCCGAGCCCGAGGCCGATCCAGACGGGACTGAGCAGGTGCAGCCCCAGGTCGCCGAGCCACGACGTGCCGAAGTCGCGCCAGCGGCGCCAGGCGCACGGATGGTAGACCTTCGGCACGAACGGACGGAACGGCGCGCCGTCAAGCCACGTCTTCCAGTTGAGCGTTTCGGGCACGGGCGCTTCGGAGAGCGGCCACGTGTGGTCGGCCGTGGTCTGTCCTCCGCGGTTCGAGAACACCCAGACGTGGCGGAGCTCGCCGATGAGGCCGCTCTTGAGGAACGCGACCGTCTGGCGGTCGCACGGCCACGCGGCGATCTGCGTGCCCATCTGCGTGACGGCCTTCTTCTCGGCGGCGAGGTTCTCGATCTTCCGGCACTGGTCGATGTCATGGCAGAGGGGCTTCTGTCCGTAGACGTTGAGTCCGCGCGCGAGGGCGTCGAGGATGTACCCGGCGTGCGAGTGGTCGGGAGTCGAGACATTGACTGAGTCAATGCGGTCGCCCTCCTTCTCAAGCATCTCGTGCGCATTGCGGTAGGTACGCGCGTCGGGGCAGATCTTCTTGGCCTTGGCAAGGTAATTGGCGTCCACGTCGCAGAGCGCGGTGATGTGGATGTCGGGGTGGCTGCGGAGCCCGTTGAAGTCGGCGAACGCCATGTTGCCCGTGCCGACGCAGGCGTGGGAAAGGACGGAATTGGGACTGCGGTGCGAGACGACGGCTGGGAAGCCGGCAAACGGGGTAAGTCCGGCGGCGGCCGTGGCGGAGGCGAGGAAGGAGCGGCGTGTTGTTTTCATGAGGGATTCCTTATTTCTTCTTGTTAAGCTGTTCAAGCGTGGCGCGGAGCGGGTAGTCGTCGGCGCCGATGACTTTGTTGCGGATGAGCACGTCAAAACCCTTGAGCGTGCCTGCGATGTAGGTGCGGTTCGCGGCGAGGTCCTTCGGGGAGAGCGACCTCAGCCAGGCGTCGTAGCCGGCGCAGAGCGACTTCGCGGCGTCGAGGTAGACGGGCTTCTTCGAGTAGGACAACACCTCAAGAATGCCGTTCACGTTCTTGGCGTCGGGGACCTTCACGTCGATTTTGGCGAAGAGCTTGGCGGCCGTCTGTTCGCGGAGGGCGCGCACGTCCTCCTCCTTCGCGGACATCTCCGAGTGCGTGGTGTTGTCCCAGCGCGAGGGGATCTCGCGGATCCAGATGTTGCGGAAGGGCACGGGATCGCCGTGGTCCTGGAGGCGCCATGGGAGTTTCGTGGCGTGTTGGACGAGCGGACGGCGGATGCGGTGCGTACCCATGCCCTCGAGTTCCCAGGCGTCCTGCACGAGTACGCCGTTGTGGAACACGGTGACGGTGCCGGGGTGGAGGACCTTGCCGTCCTTCCAGATGGGCTGGTGGAAGATGATGTCGTAGGTCTGCCACACGCCGGCGGGGCGGCTCGCGTTGACGAGGGGCGGGTTCTGCGCATAGACCGACGCGGCGATGCCGTCAGGATAGTTGCGCTCGACCTTCGCGTCAGGATCGGGGTCGTAGGAGTTGAGTATCTGAATCTCGTACTGGCCCATCGGGATCACGCCCGAATTGCCGCCGAGCTGCCCGTGCTTGCGAGCGTCGTCGAGGGGGCTGAGCCATTCGACGTGGAACTGCGCGTCGCCGAACGCGCGCTTCGTGCAGGCCACGCCGGAACGGGGCGTACACACGAACAGGCCGTCCTTCACGCGCCATTTCGTGGGCCGGCCCTTCGCGTCGCACCAG